>RFGJ01000620.1 GCA_003696665.1 Gammaproteobacteria bacterium
AGCCACGAACCGCACCCGCTTGCTGGTCGCGCCAAAGACATGGGTTCCGCCGCAGTCCTTGTTGGACTCGTTATCATGGGGCTTGTGTGGGTCAGCATCCTGTGGCCGAAAATTCACCTATAAAAGCGAAATCAATCATGAGCGATCGCGATTTACGAAGTTTTCTGACACGGCTCGAAGCATGCGGCGAACTCAAGCGCATCACACAGCCCGTGTCGCCCTATCTGGAAATGACCGAAATATCGGATCGTACCCTCAAATTGGGCGGCCCCGCGTTGTTGTTCGAACAGCCTACCGGCCACAAAATGCCCGTACTGACCAATCTGTTTGGGACACCTAAGCGTGTCGCGATGGGGATGGGACAGGAAGATGTCTCGGCACTTCGGCAAGTTGGCGAAATCCTCGCCAACCTGAAAAACCCAGAACCACCGAAAGGCTTTGCCGATTTGAAAGACAAATGGCCCATTTTCATAAAAGTATTACATATGGGGCCAAAAATGGTGCGCAACGCCCCTTGCCAAGAAGTGGTGCTAAGCGGAGATGACGTGGATCTGGCGCAACTTCCCATTCAGACCTGCTGGCCCGGGGATGCTGGACCGCTCATCACCTGGGGACTGGTCATTACGCGCGGGCCCAACAAACCGCGCCAAAACCTTGGCATCTATCGCCAGCAAGTGATTGATCGAAACAAAGTCATCATGCGCTGGCTGTCACACCGGGGTGGGGCGCTTGACTATCAAGAATGGCAAAAAACCCACCCGGGCGAACCGTTTCCAGTAGCGGTTGCGCTCGGCGCCGATCCGGCCACCACTTTGGGCGCCGTCACGCCCGTCCCAGATAACCTATCCGAATACGCATTTGCCGGGCTTTTGCGGGGGGCGCGTACGGAAGTCACTCAAGCCTTGGACAGCGATCTGCACGTGCCAGCGTGGGCGGAAATCATTCTTGAAGGCCATATCCAGCCCGGCGAGGAAGCCGACGAAGGACCGTTTGGCGATCACACCGGCTATTACAACGAGGTCGAACGCTTCCCGGTGCTGACCATAGACCGCATCACCCACCGCCGCGACCCCATCTACCACACCACATACACCGGGCGTCCTCCAGACGAACCGGCAGTGCTGGGGGAAGCACTGAACGAAGTATTCGTACCCATCCTGCAAAAACAGTTTCCCGAAATCACCGATTTCTACCTACCGCCGGAAGGATGCTCATACCGGCTCGCGGTGGTCACCATGAAAAAACAATACCCCGGGCACGCCAAACGCGTCATGATGGGCGTTTGGTCATTCTTGCGCCAATTTATGTATACCAAATTCGTCATCGTCACCGACGACGACATCAACGCCCGCGACTGGAAGGACGTCATCTGGGCCATCACCACCCGCATGGACCCGGCGCGTGACACCGTGATCATCGAAAACACCCCCATCGACTACCTCGACTTCGCCTCACCCGTCGCCGGCCTCGGCTCAAAAATGGGCCTCGACGCCACGCACAAATGGCCCGGGGAAACTCAACGAGAATGGGGCAGAGCGATCGAAATGAGTGAGGAAGTGAAGC
>RFGJ01000621.1 GCA_003696665.1 Gammaproteobacteria bacterium
GACCATCATCCGCCATGAGGTGGAGGCCATTCACAAAAAATCGTTCAAAAACATCCGCTACCGGGAACTGATTCCCTGCCAGAGCCAGACCTGCCAGAGCAGGGAAGAACCGAACTTTTTCGAGCTGAGCGATCTTTACAAACATCTGGAGTTCGGGGATCGGGAAGTGCGCTGCCTGGAGTGTGGAGAGATGATGGACATTTACTCGCTGATAGGGGCGGTGACTCCGCCGGAGGAGAAAAAAGACGCAAACGGCGGGAACGGGAAACGATACCCTACAGGTGAACAAGACAACTTAATACCCGGTCCCCTGGCCCCTGCGCCTCAGACACCGGGTGACCAGAATCCTGAAGTTGTTGAACCGCCAGAGATTAAAAAAATCGGTTCTCCTGAGAATTAGTTGCAAGTGGCCTGTATGATTTTGAGGCCGAAGTATTCTATGTCGTGATACCCATAGGCCCTACGTTTAATGACTTTGATCTTATTATTAATTCCTTCCAGTTTGCTGGTGTGGAGGGGATATTGGCAGTGATTGAGGATGCCGTAACTATACTTCTGTAAGGTCTTGGCAAACTTTTGGAGTTCGGCGATGCCCGATTCCTGGGCGAGTTGGCACCAATAGTCGAGGAATTTTTGGGCCCACTTTCGGTATTTGTATTGCCAGAGTCTTTTGAGATAGTCTCTCAGGATATACACCAATGCCAGGCGTTGGTTTTGTTGGAGGATTTGCTTTAAACGGGGGCGTTCTTGCGGGTGTAGATTTTGGGGATTCTTTAACAGGAGATATCGCGAACCTTTGAGCAAAGTTTTCATCTCGGTAGTAGTGTTTCGATACTCCTGATTTCGGATCTGATCGATGACCCGGCCGAAGGCGGCCACCACATGAAACAGATCAAACACGATGTGGGCTTCCGGGCAGCACTCCCGGATGGCCTTGATATAAGGATCCCACATGTCGATTACCACGGCATTGATCCGTATATCGTTGTTTTCCTTGAGATTTCTCAGAAATTTCGCCAGAGTTTCATAGGTTCTGTCTTGGATGACCCCGATGACTTCTCCGGTGTCATAGTTGGTGATGATGGTCAAGTAGTGATGATGCTTGCGAACACTGATCTCATCGATGCCCAGAATGTTTACCTCCTCTAATGGGCGCTTCTCATGGTGCTGTTGGAGCAGGGTTTTATCGATCTGTTTGACTTGATCCCAGCTCAATCGATAGTGTTGAGCTACCTCCTCCACTGTCATGTGTTGACACAGTTCAAAGATCAGTCGGGCCAGGCGGTGGGTTACCCGAGCATATGGGGCTACAAACTCGTGGTGTTCGACTCGGATGCCACACCGAGGGCAACGCACTTTTCGATATTGAAGCTGTAACAGGGTCATGGATTCCCCCATGGGTAAATCCCGAATACCCCGACTGTGGTAGGAGTGAACACTTCTGACCTTCTGTTGACATCCGGAACAGATGGGCAGATAGCGCTTGTCTGGGGCCAACTTCACCAGGGTTATTTGGCCGTCATCACTGATGCTCAGAGCGGTGATTTTTGTTCGGGGAAAGTCCCAATAAGCTCGCCAATTGTGTGTAGACATTGGAAGTCTCTCCTGGTTGGTTTTAAGGTGGCGTTCAAAGCTAATATAACCAGGAGGTTATCCAATGTCTATTACTTCTTATATCGCTTTATTCTTGCAACTAATTCTCAGGAGAACCTTCCATATTAAGTTTTCGGAACAATACTTACTGTGAACTCATGATTACTGACACTTCAGAGAGAGGCCTGGAACGGCTAATCTGCACGGCCTTAACCGGAAGCCCCTGCGAGCCGGGGCGTTCCGGGAGTCATATCGCCGAGCAGAGAGAGCCCTACGGCGGCGCGGGGTATTTCTGTGGTGATCCGGCGGACTAC
>RFGJ01000622.1 GCA_003696665.1 Gammaproteobacteria bacterium
CGAGAACGTATCAAAGAGACAGGCGTTGATCTGAGGCTAAATACTGAGGTGACTGCTGAAGAACTTCGCAACAGCGACTTTGATGAGATTGTCGTTGCCACAGGTGTTGTGCCGCGCATTCCAGATATCCCCGGGATTGATCACCCGAAAGTGTTGACGTATCCACAAGTTTTGCTTCGCGAAGTCGAAGTTGGTGAGAAAGTGGCCATCATTGGCGCTGGCGGTATCGGCTTTGATGTGGCGGAATTTTTGGCAGAACCGGGAGAGTCTGTGACTTTGCACCCTGAAAAATGGATGGAAGAATGGGGGGTCGACCCAACCCTGTCGAAGCCCGGTGGTGTGACGACACCACACCCAGAAAAATCACCCCGGACCATTTATTTAATGCAGCGCAAGACCACCCGACCTGGCGCCAATCTTGGCAAAACCACGGGCTGGATACACCGCAGTAGTTTGCGACATCGGGGAGTGCAGATGATGGCGGGCGTCCAATATGTGAAGATCGACGATGCTGGTCTACATATACGGCGTGGTGACAAGGACATGGTGCTTGATGTGGATCACATCGTATTGTGCACAGGCCAATTATCGGAAAATCGCCTCTATCATGAACTTCGGGATGGTGACAAACCAGTCCATTTAATCGGCGGGGCGGAACTTGCCGCTGAACTTGATGCGAAACGGGCTATCAACCAAGGCGTTCGCTTAGCCGCTTCCCTGTGACAATGGTTCAGGGTGGGCTGTCAGTCGATGGCAGCCTGCCGGGGTAGCGAGCGTATCAACGTAGGTATGCTCCTTGCTGCCAGCGACCCAACGCCAAGTCTTGCCCGAAAACTGCCATACCACACGATTAATCTGCGGACTGTCATCAGCCAAGCTGACCGTGACACAGAGGTTTCGTGTCGTTAGCACTTGTGGCTGAATGCCACCGTGATTCAGCAGTCTGGCTTGTAGCAAGACGCTATCTTCGCACTGAAAAGCGTGCGCGAATGCAACATGCCAACCCGGATTCGGCACCGTCAATTGGGTACAGAAGGTATGTTGTTGAGGGGGCGGCGTGGAGCAGGCCACGCCAGCCATTAGAACACCTATGGGGAGGCACAATTTTACCATCCGCATTGCCTACCTTTTGCTTGGTTCTGTGCGTCCAACCAGACTTTCAATGGTTCGAAGTATTCAAGCAGCGCAGAAGCATCCATGCGACGCGTGCCAGAAATCACTTCGAGTGCTTCCGGCCACGGTCGGGACATGCCCATGGCAAACATTTTTTGAATTTTGGCGCCCACTTCTTTATTGCCGTATATCGAGCACTTATACAACGGGCCTTCGTAACCCATTTGCCGACATAAGTCGCGGTGCCATTGGAACTGCAATATATGCGCTAGGAAGTAGCGTGCGTAAGGGGTATTGGCTGGAATATGGTATTTGGCACCGGGATCGAAAGCATCCGCTGGTCTTTGTACTGGCGCTTTGATGCCTTGATAGTATTCCCGTAATTTCCACCAGCCATCATTATAGGTCGCAGGCGATAATTCTCCTGAAAACACTTGCCAGCGCCATTTGTCGACCAGCAAGCCAAATGGCAGAAATGCGACTTTTTCGAGGGCCATTCGCATGAGTTGGGGAACCGGATTCTCGTTGTCCGGCACTTGGTCAATGAGATCGATTTTGCGCAGATATTCTGGTGTGATGCTCAACGCAATCAAATCGCCAGCCGCTTCATGAAAACCATCGTTTGCGCTCCCTTGAAAAAGCGGCGACTGGTGCTGATAGGCGCGTTGGTAAAAGTTGTGTCCTAGTTCGTGATGAATGGTGACGAAATCCTCACCGTTGATTTTGATACACATTTTGATGCGCACGTCATCTTTGTTGTCGATGTCCCATGCCGACGCATGGCATACCACATCGCGATCTCGAGGTTTTAAGAAAAGTGAACGTTCCCAAAACGTTTTCGGCAAGGGCTCAAAACCCAGTGAGACAAAAAAGTTTTCAGCCGTGCGCACCATTTTTTTGGCAGCCGCGAGTTCTTGTGCACGATCGCCAGGGGTAAAGTCATAGCCGTTTTTACGGAGGATTTGCGTAAGATCGAGTGACGTGTCAGGAACGTCCGGTTTCACTTTGTCGTAAATGTTACCCCAGTGCTGTGCCCACATGTTGCCAAGCAAATGCGCGGGGATGGGGCCGGTTGGGGGAACCACTTGATCCCCATAGCGTTCGTTAAGTTCGCCGCGGACGTAGCAATGCAGCGAAGTGTAAAGAGGTTTCACTTGTTCCCAAAGCCGGTCGAGCTCAGCCGCAAACGCATCCGGCGGCATGTCATACTTAGAGCGCCACATTACGCCGAGGTCGGCATAACCCAACGCTTGAGCACCTTCGTTTGCCAGCTCAACCAGCCGTTGATACTTCGGCTTCATCGGTGTCGCAATGGTACGCCAGCCAACCCACGCATCAAGCATGGCGGCAGGGTCATCTGACGTGGCCAATATTTCCGATAACTGACCTAAGTCGCGGCATGTGCCTGCTTTACAATACTTGCCGGAACCGTACATCGCTTCAAGTTCCGAAGCGAGTGTTGCCAACTCTTTGGTCTTGGCTTGATCCGCAGGTGCGGGTAATGTCAGCGCAAGTTTGAGTGCTTCAAGTTTACGGCGTAGTGTTTCTGGCAGATTTAAGCCATTAAATCGCTTGGCTTCATTGGCCAACGCCACAGTCAGGGCGGTGAGACGCTCATTGGCTTCGGCACTGATTTTTTGCGTGTCGACGGTAATAAAATTGGCTGCCACCCAAGCGGCACGGCTGGCTCGGACGGTTTCCGTTGCGAGCTGTTGTTCGGCTCGCTGGATAAAAGCACGTGCTTCATCGACTGTCGGTTGCTGTGTGTGCTCGGTCGTAGCGACTTGAGTGGTGC
This sequence comes from Gammaproteobacteria bacterium, assembly GCA_003696665.1. Classification (NCBI taxonomy): domain Bacteria; kingdom Pseudomonadati; phylum Pseudomonadota; class Gammaproteobacteria; species Gammaproteobacteria bacterium. Next base: position 2,909 of record RFGJ01000622.1, read on the forward strand.
TGCTCGCTTGCCTTGGTGTTACAGCTGCGTGACTCTTTGAGTGGTCGTCCTTATCTCCACAACCCACCAGTGCAACGGTGGCAATCAAGGATGCCAAAACAGATTTAGCGATGTGTTTCATGACTCGGCTCCATTGAATGACTTGTTTATGTTCTTTGAATTATTTAGCCCTGACTATTCTATGACTCTGACCATCCCTTTGCGAGCTTTTGTGACATTGTTCCTTGATATTTTCTTCTTATTTTGGTTAATTGGAAGTTGAGCAGTCGGGAAGCAACGGATTTGTCACCCGGTGATTGGTAACGCACAGCAGGGGTGATAAATGGCTTGGCGAGTTGTCATTGCTTTATCTTGTTTGGTCGCGCTTCCAGCACTTCCCATTGACGTGGGTGGCGTGCGGCTACAAGAGATGGTCCGGCTTTCGGCTGAGCATGAGCCTGTCAAGCTTAACGGGGCTGCCGTACGTCGTTTTGCCGCGCACCCAGTCTATGTAGGTGGTTTGTATCTCACAGTTCCGGCAACAGACGTTGAAACTGTCATCAACGCAAAGGGCGCCAAGCGAATATTTTTGATTTGTAAAACTTCGGCCATCAGTTCGGCGAATTTGCGTCAAAGTTTTGAGCAAGGGCTTGCAATTAATAATCCGCCAGAAACGCTGGAGAAGATCCATGGCCAGGTCCAGGCATTCCTTGATATTTGGCGTGATCATGAGTTGAAAAAAGGCGATAGCGTCTGGATTGATTTTATCCCGGGGCAGGGCACAAGGGTCTATATTAACCAAAAATTGCTCAAGGTGATTCCGGGCAAGGCATTCTACGATGCTTTTTTGCGTGCGTGGCTTGGCAAATACCCGATCAATCCCTACATGAAAAAAGCCATGCTGCAAGGACTTGCCAAAAATTAGTCGTTAGGCGATAAGATTATAGGCCACGTTCCCAATAAGGTCCTTCGTCCATGCTGATGTTTGACATCAACGGCCCCCAATTATCTGAAGAAGAGGTTGATCTGTTACGTCATCCTTTCGTCGCAGGGGTTATCCTTTTTGCTAAAAATATCATCGATGCTGAACAGGTCACTGCGCTCACAAGGGAAATCAAGCGACTTCGTCCGGAGCTGTTGATTGCGGTTGATCAGGAAGGAGGCCGAGTCCAGCGATTGCGACAGGGCTATACCCGTATTCCTGCGATGAGAAGCATTGCGGCGTTGGCCGAAGCACAGGCAGTCTCTCCTGAGGCGCTTTCTGCCGATGTTGGCTACTTGCTGGCGTCTGAGGTATTGGCAAGCGGTGTTGACTTTAGTTTCGCGCCAGTGCTCGATATTGACCATGGCGTGAGTCAAGTGATCGGGGATAGAGCGTTTGGTGGCTCAACAGATGAGGTGATTCGTCTTGCCCGGCCTTTTATCCAAGGATTACATGAGGCCGGTGCTGCTGCCGTCGGCAAGCATTTCCCTGGGCATGGTGCCGTGCCAGAAGATTCCCATTTGGCAATCCCTATCGATCGAAGGGATTGGCATTTTTGGCGTCAGGAAGCGGAACCGTTTTTTGCTTTATCGGAAATATTGGATGCCATTATGCCAGCGCATATTGTGATAGAGGCCTGCGACCAGGTGCCGATTGGCTTTTCCAGGTTTTGGATTCAAAACATATTGCGCCAAGAGATGCGGTTTGACCGAGCGATCGTCTCGGACGATTTGTGCATGCAAGGAGCGCATGTGGTTGGGGATATGCCCTATCGAGTGAAAAGTGCATTGCACGCGGGTTGCGATCTGATGCTCATATGTCATGATCGTAGCGCGGTGATTGAGGTGTTGGATAATATTGGTCGCCAAACAGTCTTCATGCGCGCCAACAGCCATCGATTACAATGTCTTCGTGCACGACGCTCTATGACTTGGGAAATGCTACAGACTGATCGCCGTTATCAAGCCACACGCGCACTATTGAGAAGTTGTGAACAAAACTAAAAG
>RFGJ01000623.1 GCA_003696665.1 Gammaproteobacteria bacterium
GGGATCGCTGATGTCATAGATCTTCCAGGTGCCAAGGGAGCTTATCGTAAGAAAGCGGCCCCAGATGTAGGCAGATCCCCCAAACGGGATCTGTGCTATTTCGCGAGGATCGCCGTCTCCTACTTCGTAAAGGTAAGTCACACTTGATCCCCATGGCGCAAAGGCAAGGAGTCCATTGTTCACATCAAACCCTTGCTCCCTAACCACAGACGGTACCCTGATTGTATCAACGAACTCAAGCGGGGGCTCCGTAATCGTCGAGGCCGTGAGCAGCTTTTCAATGATACACTTCTGCGTGGCGTCGTCCATGTACTTGGGAACCTTTCGGAGGATGCCACGGTAGATTGCACCAAAATAAACCTTGCCGCCTACAAGCGTATCATACACCGTGGCCGTGAAAAATCGGGACCCTGTCTGTTGCACACTGTTCAGGGCAAGCTCTTTGCATTCACCGTTAAAGGAAACAATCACCTTGTCGCCTGTTGCAACAGAATCGTACCCGAGGAAAACGTATCCTCGAATGTTTGACATGCCCTGACCTGCACTCTCAACCCTGAATCGGACATTGCCGACTTGAGCAACAGCAGAAAAAGCAAAAAGCAAGGATGCGAAAAGGATTGGCAGTCTCATATCTCTTTGGTTTACCAGTGATTTTTCCAAACAGTTTCGTTAAATGTCTGAAGTACGCCAGTAGAGGCGTCATTGGCTGCACAGTCCGTGCTGAATATCGTCAGGCCTGCTCGCCAACACTTGACCCTTTCACACGCTCCAGTACACACCCGAACAGCGCCTCGGGAATATGATCAGCCACCACCCCTTTAAGCTCCCCCCCTGAAAATCATTGCATATCCGAAGCGGCTTACGGGCTGACTGTAAACGTCTGCTGTAAACGTGTTCTGAATCGTATCGAGATCGTAAACAGCAATGATTGCCGAGGAATAGCAATCCCTTTTGTTGCCAAAAATGATGGAATCGCCAGGAGCAATGGATGACACATCATCAGCGATACACAGAATGCGCATCGTATCTCCTGCCGTGCTCAACATCCTGTACCTGACGATATTCTGTGCACTCGACAGGAAAGGGATAAGCAAAAAGAGGACAAGCCAAATCCTAATCATTGCTGTTGTTTTTAGAACAACTTGTACCAAATCTTCATATTGGTGTTCTCCGTGTTGTTCACGATGTTGATCGTGATGTTATTAACACCTCCTGTAATAGTCACTGTGCTGCCACCATAGTTTGGCGATGATGACTCATGTGAGCTGACCGTGTTCACGTTGATGGGCGCAGCATTGTAGCCCCATGTCGCCGTCAACAGTTCTACCTTGCCATCACCGGAAGCATCTTGGGCGGACCAGTACACCTCAAGCCCCTTGTAGAAGTTTGGCGTCGTGGTGATCACCACCGAGGCGGTGGGCTCTCCTGCACTCATGTCCGCAATGATGGCACCCTCGATGAACTCCGGCACGTCGTTGATGCGGTGCTCGTTGAACACGTAGTGATTGACGTTAACTGCCGGACCTCCTACACTGAAGTCGTGCTGTACACGGCTGCGCCCTACCTCCGTCTTGGCTTGCATCACCTCAACAACCTGCCACGAGCCTCCATTCAGGCTGACAAGGACAGCACGCCCTTGGTTCGGGATAACCGTCTTCGGGATGCCGCTGTAAATGGGCATGATGTAAGGCAGGTTGAGGGTTACATCACTTCCCGTAGCGTTTTCCAAAACGATGATGTCGCCAGGAGGACGTCGGTATGGACCGTATTCATTGATGCGGTTGATGACCGTCTGCGTGCCGGTCAGCTGGATGTAATGATACTCCTTCGGGAAGATGACCTGTGAAGCGTCGTTGCCGACACGGTAGGCGGGGTTGCTGGCAGGATTGATAGTGAGGAACCCCTTGTTCACCCACGTCTTCTCGGAACGGGCCACCTCACGCCACACGCCAGTCGTCTGTGTCTGCATGAGGATGATGTAGTGCCCATACGGCAGGTCATAGCTCTGCCCATCGTATGTCTCGACGAACGGATATTGCAGCGTGACCGTGCTGTCAGGAGCGATGTTGTTCTTGATCATCAGCATCTCACCTGGCTTGCGCGCACCCGTAACCTGACTGATGTAACGGATAATGCCAGAGCCGCGCGTGCCTACAAGGTTGACTACATTGACAAGAGGAGGCACAGCAAGGTTGAATTGGTTGCCCTGA
>RFGJ01000624.1 GCA_003696665.1 Gammaproteobacteria bacterium
AAATTGAATTTTGCACCTGCCGGAACACGCTCAGTGTTGCGGGGATTTTCAGCTGTGCCCTTGATACGGTCGATCGAATTCTCCATTTTGGTTTCGGTGAGCAGCAGATTCTTGCTACGCATCATCTCAACCCATGCAGGAGCAAGTTCGCAGTCCCAGAAGGCCAGCCTGGTCGGACCAATCTCCCGCACCAGATTCTCATCCATATTTGTCCCCGTCGGGGAGTATCCAAAGAGCCGCAATATCTCCACCCCTTTGCTTCGATCCTCACCAGTCAACCCTTCCACATGCTGGAACCCCAACGGTCTGCCGTCCGCCACCGCCACTAGTCCTGCATACCACTCCAGCGTGCTGCGCATCTTCCCCTTGATGCTGGAGCCGGGGATATAGGGCTGGCTGGTTACAGGATTTTTGATGACGGGGTTATCCGTGCCGCCGATGTGCATTTCTGTATCGCCCCCCCCGATATGCATGCCCGATTGTAGTTCTATGGTGCCGGCAATTTGTGAAATCTTTGTCAGTTGCATTTCAGTCTCCCTTCTCCAGCTTGTAAAATCCAAGAAACGCCTCGAAAAACAATTTGGACTGACGCAGTCGAACCGGATCTGTTGCGTGATCAACAATCTGGCCTAGTAGTTGTTCAAATTTTTCATCCACTAGCTTTCTGCCCCGCGCATATGCGGCCTTGGCCTTGAGCATGCGAATCATCGGCAAATAACTGGCAAACCTGTCCGGTGATTGCTCAACGCGTTCCAGCCACATCACCAGTTCATCGTAAAACCTGCGCAACTGGGTGCTCTTGTTTTCCTCTCGCCTGCAGGCGGCAACCGCTTCGGCGGCCTGCTTTGCTTGCTTATCAAACAAATCCGAAGCCAGCTTCCCATCCTTCATAAATTGAATTGATGGCAACGGCACTCTTGGTTGTTCTCGTCTGTGACCGTGGTGCGAACGGTTGCCCCTATGATGTTGTTGGAACCCCTGTGGCATGTTTTCCTCCTTTAGCGTTGATGATACAAGTGCAGAAACAGCGGCACCCGGAACTTCGACCCAAACTG
>RFGJ01000625.1 GCA_003696665.1 Gammaproteobacteria bacterium
CAAGCGCTGATCATCAATAATGGTTGATAGACGTCTTCGCGCCATCTTTTTGTCATGCCTCGCTGGCATCGTCGCATTGATGCTGACGGCGGCTGTGTGGCATCAGGATGAGGCCGTCAAAGACCGCCCTGACCAGAGCTGCGTGCTGTGTATTCTGCACGCCAAAACGGGGAAGGCGCTTGTCCAGTCAACCCCTGACGTCCAAGTTTCCCAGCAAGTTCAAACACCGTATCTCAAACCGATTCTCCGGATCGTTTCGCCAGGCGCGATTCGGGCATGCGCCCGGTCACCTCCAATGGCCTAATTGACTGCCGTCACTCACACCTCATTTTGACATTTTTGTATTGCGCCTAACACAGCGCATTTCCTGCCGGCGCACTGTATCACCATTCATTTGGAGACACGATCGATGAAAACCATGACTATGGCTGCCATTTCAACAATTTTGTTGTTTGCAACCATGCCCGGTTTGGCGGAACAAAAGCCAAGCGACACACAACAAGCAGAAATTGAAGCACTCAAGGCTCGACTCGCGGAACTTGAGGAGAAGGTCAACGAAGCACAAACCAAAAAAATGTCGGCGCTTGCCATGAAATCCAGTGACAATCGCTACAATCCTGGAATTGGCCTAATCCTCACAGGCTCAGCGACGCTCATCGATCCCGACGACAGTGAACCACAACCCGTTGGCTTCATCATGCCGGAGGAAAGTGGGTTACCCGAGTCCGGCTTCAGCATCGGTGAAGCGGAACTCAACCTCACTGGCAATGTGGATGATAAATTTTACGCATCAGCCACAATTGCTTTTGGTGAAGGCAGCGCCGAAGTCGAGGAAGCTTATCTACAAACCTTATCAATGCCCGGTGATGTGACATTGAAGTTTGGACGTTTTCTATCTGGGGCTGGCTACCTCAATGGCCGTCACCGCCATACTGACGATTTCGTACAGCGGCCACTGGTATACGACGCATTTTGGGGCGGCGGCTATGGTGACGATGGTGTCGCTGCGGTATGGCTCGCCCCCACTGAACTGTTTTGGGAAATTGGGCTGGAGTGGTATCGGGGCGATGCCTTTGCCGCGGTTGGCGGCGGCCACCGTGGGCTCGGTAGCAAAGCTTTATTCAGCCATTGGGGCGGCGATGTTGGCACAAGTCACAGCTGGCGCTTTGGCATCAGTTGGTTTGATGGCCACGTTGATACCAGAGAAGATCTTGAAACTGGCGCCGCATTTTTGGGCGACAATCAAATCATAGGCTTTGATTTTATTTGGAAATGGGCGCCCAACGGCAATCCCACCCATCGCAACGCCAAAATCCAGTTGGAGTGGTTCAAGCGCAAGCGCAACGGCACCTTCACACAAGGCACTGCGATGGTTGACGATGAGTTCAACGATGCTGGCGGCTATATTCAGGGCGTCTACCAATGGACAAGAGGCTGGCGGCTTGGCGTACGCTACGCGTTTCTATCGCCGGATTCAACACCTGCCCCGCTGCTCGGCACCACATTTGATAGCGGAGGCCATGATCCGCATCGCCTGAGTGTGATGGTTGACTGGTCGAACAGCGAATATTCGCGCCTCCGGCTGCAATACAGCCGTGACGACAGTACTCCCACCAAAGCAGATGTCGTCATATTGCAGTACACCATGGCCTTTGGTGCCCATCCGGCGCATAGTTTTTAAACAAGGAGGCACTCCATGAAATCTCGTCTATGGTTGTTCATTGGTTTTATCGCTGCAATTTGGGTGCCACGCGCTGAGGCGGATCTGCGTGTGTTCGCGTGTGAGCCATTTTATCAAGCACTGCTCAAAGAAATTGGTGGCGAACAAGTGCATGTCTATCTTGCCACCACAGCACTACAAGATCCGCATCGAATTCAGGCGCGGCCAAGCCTGATCTCGCAAGTCCGCCGGGCGGATATGATCGCGTGTCACGGGGCTGAGCTTGAAATTGGCTGGCTGCCCCTGTTGCTTCGTCGGGCCAACAATCCGAACCTATACCCGGGGCGGCCCGGTCACTTTATAGGAACCGACTTTGTCAAAAAACTCGGTGTCCCCACAAAGATTGATCGAGCCTTGGGCGATATTCATGCCGAGGGCAATCCACACATCCAAACCGGCCCTCAGAACGTCATTCCCGTGGCCAATGCGCTGGTGCAACGTTTGATTGAACTAGACCCCAGCAACCGATCAAGTTACGAACGCCGTCATCAGCAATTCGTCGCACGTTGGCAGCAGCGATTGGACAAATGGCGAACCGAAATAAAAGCGCTCAAAGGTATGCCGGTCGTTGTCTATCATGATAGCTGGGTCTATCTAGAGGCATTCACTGGCATCAAAAAAGTGGCCACCATCGAAGACAAACCCGGGATTCCGCCAACCAGCGGTCACCTTGCCAATCTGCTTCATCAGCTTGAGAAAAATCCGGCCAAGGCAATCTTGTATGCGGCCTACCAGAACCCCAAAGCGGCTCAGTGGCTGGCTGAGAAAATAAAGATCCCATTGGTCAAGTTGCCCTTTACCATTGGGGGCACGGAAGACGCAGACAGCCTTGAGCACCTTTACGAGGTCACCTTCCAACGACTATTGGAGCGAGTCAAACCATGAACTGGGATTCTGTCGATTTTGCGATTCTCGGACCGGCCATACTGGCGGGTCTACTGGTCACTTCGACCCACGTGCCTTTGGGACGTGTCGTCTTACAGCGGGGCATCATTTTTATTGATCTGGCCATCGCCCAGATCGCAGGCCTGGGCATCATTGCGGCGGCCACGTTTGGATGGGATCTCAACGGCTGGGCCGTGCAGATCGCTGCAGTAAGTGCCGCGTTGCTGGGCGCGGCGCTGCTTAATGTGACCGAGCGCTTTTTTCCAGAAAGCCAAGAGGCAATCATCGGCGTGTCCTTTGTGCTTGCGGCCACACTCGGCATCTTGCTGCTCGCCAACAACCCGCATGGGGGCGAACATTTAAAGGAACTTCTCGTGGGACAAATTCTTTGGGTGGATTATGAACAACTGTTGCCAGTTGCCGCGCTCTACGGCGTTCTGCTGGCATTCTGGCACTACTGGGCGCACTCACAACACAACCGACTGTGGTTCTATTTCACTTTTGCCTTAACCGTCACCGCTTCGGTGCAACTGGTCGGCGTTTATCTCGTCTTTGCTACCCTGATCATTCCGCCGCTGTCCACACGGAAACTTGAAGGGCAACGACGCATGCTCATCGCTTACACCATTGCAGGGTTAGGTTACATATTGGGACTCATTCTCTCCGCGCTATTTAACTTGCCGTCCGGCGCAGTGATTGTATGGACGCTATTTTTGGTTGGGCTTGTTACGGCTTTTGTATTACCCAACAACAAATGAAAACGTCTTTGATACGGACTTGTTCAAACAGGTCCGTATCCAACATAGATGAAAGCGCGCGTTGAATGAAAGCTTAACTCGCCTTCGCATCTCCCAATTTTTCATTGATACCCTGTCCCAAACACGCAAATTTTTATCAGCGACATTGGCAAATGTATTGTCGTCAAAAGTCGCAACCTCCTCTCTGCCCATCACCCATCCATGGTCTGTTTCCTCGGCATAAACAACGAAGAAGGGGCGCTCAGCGCGCCCCTCCCATGTTCGTCAAATGAACGGTTGACGATTATTGGAACGTGATGCTCCAGCTGTCGATGTACCCTGTGTCACCACGATAGGCATCATAGACTTTCAGCTTCCAAGTCCCTGACGATTCAATACCTGAGGCATTGACCGTGTAATCAGCCAGAACATTGTCCGCCGAGTCGCTGCCATTGATGTCTTTGAGTACCGCACTGGCTCCATTTGGCGCGACCAGGGTGATGCGCAGGTCACCACGGTAGGTGTGTTTAATGTCCACATGAACCGTGATAGTGCCAGAGTCGCCACTGCGCGTGACATTGATAGAGCTGGTGGCCGTCCGACGGTCACGGATGGTGACATTCTTGTTGTTGGTGAAAGTTGCGGCGCCACCGCCACCACCAGAACCACCGTCGGTGTAGCTACCGGTCAATGTCACACCGGAGAAGCTGCTGTAGGCACGCAACATCACATAGTAAGTGCCAGCTTGTACATTGCTGATGTTACAGGTTTCGTTGTTGCCATTCAGGTACGGACGGCAATCATAGCTCGATGTCGTCGGCTGGCTGCCAAACTTCACATACAGGTCAGCATCACCCGTGCCACCAGAAGAGGCAAAGCTCAAGTTGGTCGCGCCTGCGGGCACATCCATCTTGAACATCAACTCTTGACCAGTGGATGCCGACAGGTTGCTGACTGGCGTACCGTTGGTCAGGGTGGTGATGCCAGTGCCGCCACCACCGCCACCGGTGTTGCCGTCACAACCATAAGTGTCCAGGTAGTTCTTGGCATCCAGTGCTTTAACGATACCGTAGCCATAGAAATTATCACGACCTGCCGCACCACGGTCTTCCGCAGTGGCGTTCAATGCGTTACGGATTTGCTGTGCCGTACAGCTGGTATGATAAGACCAAACCAACGCAGCCACCGCCGAAACGTGTGGCGTCGCCATCGACGTTCCGCTGTACTTCGCGTAGCGGTTGCCTGGAACGGTGGAATCCACAGCCACACCTGGGCCAGCAATTTCGACCTGGGAGTTATACTGACTGAAGCTCGCCACATTCTTCGAGCTGTCAACGGCCGCGACCGACATCACCGAATCATATGATGCCGGATAAGAGTAACTGCTGTTACCGTCGTTACCAGCGGCAGCAATGCTCAGGACGCCATTCGACAGCGCCTGTGCAAAGGCAGAGTTTTCAGTACTTGAGTAGCTCGGCCCACCCAACGACATGCTCACCACATTGGCACCCCATGCCGTACATTTGTCTAGTGCAGCCACCAAGCTGGAAGAATAGTTCCAACCGTTAGCACCAAAGACCTTCACACTGTGGATCTGGATATTGCCCGAATCTAAAACACCAACAACGCCTTTACCATTACCACCAATGGCAGAAATGGTCCCGCCAACGTGCGTGCCATGGCTATTTTGGTCGTTATACCACCAGCCAGAGCCAGAATCATATTCACCGGTGACATTGTTGCCAGCCAGATCTTCGTGCGAGCGGTCATAGCCGGAGTCAATGATACAAATTTTGCGATTTCCGGCGAGCGAATCACTCAACTGGTTCGCTTGCACCATTGAAATGCCATACGGCACTGTTTCCGACGTCGAAGTCGCATACTGACGCGTATCGGTTTCTTTGATGATGGATGTCAGATAACGCTTTTGGTCTACTTCGACATATTCAACCGCCGGATCGTTCGCCATTTGGGCTGCACGCGCTGGCGACAAAGTCACAGCCACGGCATTGTGCGCCTTCAGGTTGAGCTTAACGGTCGCACC
>RFGJ01000626.1 GCA_003696665.1 Gammaproteobacteria bacterium
ATGATATGGGCCAGAGTGGTTTTGCCAAGTCCAGGCGGGCCAAAAATCAGGACATGATCAAGCGCTTCCTCAAACGCTTCTCCGGCATGTGCCATACGCCGTCTGGCGGCCTCAATAAAAATTTCCAGTTGAGCTTTCACCCGTGGCTGCCCTTGGTAGTCAGCCAAGCGTTTCGGCCTGACGGCACGATCGAAACCATCCTCGTCAGCTTGCAACTGTCCACTAATCAGTCGATCACTTTCGATCATGCATCAATTTCCTTATGGCGCTAACTGCTTCAACGCCAATCTTATCATTTGTTCACAGTTTTCAAATGGCCCATCAAGGCGAGACAAAGCACGTGACGCCTGTGCCGGTGAGTAGCCAAGTGAGACCAACGCCGCTAATGCTTCTTTTTCCCAACGCAACTGGGCCGATGTGTGGGCGCTTGACGCGTTCGATAAAGTGCCTTGTTCGGGGACTGCATCGGTGGCTATCTTATCACGCATCTCGACCATTAAACGCTCCGCTGTTTTCTTACCGACACCGGGAATCTTGGTCAGTCCAGCCACATCTTCTTCTCTGATCCGGCTCATCAGCTCGAATGGTTCCATCGCCGACAAAATGGCCAAAGCCATTTTCGGGCCAACGCCGTTAATGCGTATCAGTAACCGAAACAAATCTCGGCTGCTGGCATCGAGAAAACCATAAAGGACATGGGCATCTTCGCGCACTGACATATGGGTCAATAACGAGACCTTCTGCCCCTCAGCCGGCAACTGATAAAATGTCGTCATCGGCACGATCACCTGGTAACCCACGCCACCCACGTCCACCACGACTTCGGGCGGTTGTTTCGTCACTAAGGTGCCCTTCAAGTGTGCAATCATCGAATTCTTCCCCTCGTGCTGCGGCTTCGGCCAACTTTGGCAAATGCTTTCTGACTATGCCAGTGACACAGTGCTACAGCAAGTGCGTCGGCCGCATCGCTCGCGGGCACCTTATCCAGCCCCAGTAACTGCTGAACCATGTGCTGCACTTGACTTTTGTCGGCATTTCCGTAGCCGACAATCGCTTGTTTCACCTGTCTGGCGCTGTACTCAAACACAGGCAGCGCCGCAGCTGTGGCCGCCACAATCGCCGCCCCGCGTGCGTGCCCGAGCTTCAATGCAGACTGGACATTATGGGCGACAAAGATGTCCTCCACAGCAACTTCATCCGGTTGATATTGGGCAACAAGTGTTTGAATGCCATTGTAAATTGCCAGTAGCCGTGAGGGGATATCATCCTTGAGCGCCTTAGCTCGAATACAACCGCTATCCAAGTATTCAACGCGCCCGCTTTCAACACGGATCACGCCATAGCCAGTCACCCTAGAGCCTGGATCAATACCAAGCAGCACGCGTACTGTCATTCTGCTGACGTAAAGACATCTTCAGGAAAGTCAGCATTGGTATACACATTTTGCGTATCGTCGAGATCTTCAAGTCGCTCGACAAGCTTCAGAACCGATTCTGCCGTCTCTTTATCAAGCGCCACTTCCGTGCTTGGCAACATGGTGACCTCAGCATTGGCAAACTCAAGTCCAGCCGCTTTTAACGCATCCTGAACTGGGCCAAAATTCTCCGGCGAGGTACGTACTTCGATGGAGCCATCATCATTGGTGATCACATCATCTGCTCCGGCTTCGATCGCCACCTCCATAATGGCGTCTTCATCTGAGCCGGGCGCAAAACTGATGAC
>RFGJ01000627.1 GCA_003696665.1 Gammaproteobacteria bacterium
TGTTGTTGGCAGACGTCAGAAGGGCGCACGACGTACGTGCGTATTGGGACACAGGGGGCGGGATTTCCGCTATTTTACCAGATCGTTACGAGGTCTTTGTTTATCGCAATGGCGATTTGCTTTGTGGTCCTTTCGCCTTTGATCAGTTGTTATCTGGCCCCTATCATAAATCTTGTTTGCTCGACTTCCCCGTGCCGTCCACACCCGATACTTATGAATTGATAGTGGAAATGGAGGACTATGGACGGCTGCGCGCTGTGCAGCAAATGCCTCGTTGTGTGCCTCTTGATACGCTGATAGTGCAATCGTTGGAGTCAGATTCGATTTCCAGTTTCTTTTCCGGAGTAATCGAAATCCGCTTCACGGATCCTGTGGGAGAAGCCAACTTTTATGAGATCACAGTGAAAGACAGTTGCAAGTCGCTTGTTCCGGGTGACGTCGGTGTGGTATCACTAGACCACAAAGGCTTGGTCGGTGCCTCAACGCGCGTCATTCTCAGTGATGACGATTGGGATGGCCAGCAGGTGTCTCTACTTCTTGGCTTTGAGGAGCGCCTCGGTAGCAATTATAGTGGATGTGATTTGTGGTTAGAGTTCATTTCCATTACGGAAGACAGATACCGCTACATGAAAACCCTCACACTGGCCTACGAGTCGTATAACAATCCCTTTGCCGAACCAGTGCTCATCCATTATAACATCGAGAATGGCTTGGGACTCTTTAGCGCCGAATGCCCTTTTATCTATGAGTTATACTGATCGCGTTGTGGTGCCAGACTGTGTCATGCCTTGAAGAGAAGTGCACGTTTGCGAAGCCCACGTTTGCGAAGCCTCTCAGGCTTCGTAAACGTGGACCAACCAAACCCGACACCACCCACCCCCACAACCCAACCGCCACAGGCCGCATCATGACGAGGTAGAATCATGTCTGCGAATGATGTCGCACTTACTGATGCCATACATGCCGAATGCCCCTTCGAACGCGGGCACACGCTGTCGTGCGGCAATTCTTTGTCGCCTAATGCTTGTGGGAAGACAGAGGGGAAAA
>RFGJ01000628.1 GCA_003696665.1 Gammaproteobacteria bacterium
CTTGAATACGCACCTTCAGGTCATCGAATGTCGCCTTACTGGCGGTCACGATATAGAAATCGGTAATGTGTTCCTGATCTTCCAGCGCCTCCAGCCAGGCATCGGCCTGGGAGTCGTCGAACAGGATAGAAGCGGGATGCTTTTCGGAGACCACAAAGGCGGAATCCTTCTTCACCGCCGACTGGGGAATGCCATCGATCAGGGCGACCAACTGTTTTTTCTTTGCGGCAGTGCTCAAATCATCGACGGAGGTGAAAGCGATTTGCTGGAACTTGCGAGGCTTCTCTATTTCTACGGTCCTGCCTGTGAGGTATTCACCATCCAACTCCGAGCCGTCATCGCGCTTGCCAAGGATCGTGTATTTGGAGCGGGGCCAGGTAACGGACTGGCAGACGCCGTGGCGCTCCCATTCCGGCTGACCGGGCCGGTAACCCTGCCTGGAAAGGCTTTTCGCTTCTTCCTCGGACACCTCGTTATTGGTGACCATGATGCAGCGGCGCTGGCCACTGTCCAGAGCGTTAAGAAGATTGACTGCGTGCAGTGTGGTGCCGGAGCCAGCGAAAAAATCTAGGATAAGAGCATCCTTCCTACCTCTCACCACGGATGCTAGGCAATCTCTTACCGCATAGATCGATTTTGGAAATTGAAATACGCCTCTCTTCGATAACAGTTTGTGCAGCAGCGTGGTGCCGTGCGTACCGGCATCATGATGTGTGTTCCACCAAACCGTTTTTGGCTTTGCCAAGAGATTCTTAGGCTCCCAAATATTGAGAGTCCAAGTATCCCGTTTTTTGTTATGCCGACCGAGGACAACACGCTTTTCGTCAATCAAGCGTTGCATAGTATCGGGGATAAAGCGCCAACATCTGTGGTTACCATCATCATCAATTGGCCATATCGGCCTCAGCCCATTCTTTCGGCGAAATGATGGCTCTTTTCCAAGTGGTAATGATTTACCAGCCTCAATGACGAGACCGGCTTCTTCATCTATATAAATCGGATAAAACTGATTAGGGCGCTGGTGCCGATAGCTTGATTCACTGCCACGACGCCTAGCGTGTCGCAATTCCCATAAATCGCTTGTTGGTGAAGTGACAGGATCAAACTTCAAAGACGACTCAACCAGTGAACTTTCAACATCTCCATTTTCTCCCGTTTCCTCTTCACTGATTCCGTCTAGAGATATGCCGGTTATTACAGAGCGCCCTAAATCGGGAATACAGAACAGCGCATGCTCTTCAACTCTAGCGAAATTGTATTTTCCAGTGCCTTTCGGATTGATCACGATAGTCACCATCTGTCGCAGGAAAGAACTGAAGTCCTGTTCCAGCAAGCAACCAAGATGATGGACTTCATTTTCATCAATCGTCACGATCAAAACGCCATCATTCTTGAGCAACCGCTTCGCAATACGCAGCCTTCTGCGCATAAATGCTAACCATTTGCTGTGCTGCCAATTGTCATTGGCGTCTACATAGTCATTGTTGTATTTCCAATCCCTTGCACCGCTGTTATACGGCGGATCGATATAAATGCAATCCACCTGCCCGGCATATAGGTATTCCAGCAACTGCAGCGCGTGGTAGTTGTCCGC
>RFGJ01000629.1 GCA_003696665.1 Gammaproteobacteria bacterium
CACCTGAGTGTAGCCGGCCAGCTTGCCGAAACCGTTGCCGACGTAGATGGCGGCCGGCACTTTCTGCTGGAAAACGTTGCCTTCGTGCGGCAAAATGGCCGTCACACCCGTGCGCACGCTGTCGCCCTCGATGAGGGTGACGTGGCCCACGCGCACGCCCTCCACGTCGGTGATGGCATCGAGGGGACCGGGCGGCAGCACGCCGGGAGTGATGCCGAAGTCGCGCAGGCGGCCGCGCGCCTGCTGACTCATGCCTTGCACGGCACAGAGGAGGGTGGCCAGCGAAAGGATCAGGATCGGTTTCATGCCCGTCGGGTTTGGCTGCAAAATGAGCCGGGTGCAAGCGGCTCAGTTTTGTTGCATGTTCTTTTCGAAGTGGCGTTGTTCGAATTCATTAAGGTGTTGCCACGCCTTCCGTATGTGCGACTCTTTGAGGTAGTGCTTTTTTCGCTTGGACCACGATTGAACGCGTTGTACTGCTTCGTCTTCCGAGAGCAGATGGTCGCCTTGGGTTTCTTTTCGCAAATAGTCGAGCGTGGAAAGGAGCTCGAGCCCGTAATCGTTTTCGAATCCTTCCAGCAATTGCAAAACCCGTTCGAGGCGTTGCCGGTGTTCGGTGCCGAGGTGCTGGTTCATCCACCTTTCCAGGTCGGGATATTTTGAATAGTCAAGCTGCAGGTGCTCGAACGGCTTGACAGTTTTTTGTTCGAGGCCTTCGAGCCAGGAACCGTTCAAATGGTAGAGCACGTGAACGAGTGCATGGCTGTAAGGGCCGTAATGAAGAGGCTCGAAGTGCAACTTCAGGTTTTCACCTGCCCGTTGGAGGAACCAGGCCAGTTTGTTGGCGGCAAACAAGGATGCATCGCCACCCCGATGTTCGTATTCAAAGAGCAGGTAGAGCAGCATGGCCCTTGCAGGGGTGAGCTTGGCTGGGCGGTCTTTTGCGCTTTGTTGCCTTTGCAGGCGTTTCTTGATTCCGGAGTCTGGCTCATACACTTCAAACAAGCATTCGCCTGGCCCCAGGTATTGCTCCATCAACGATTTCACCTTTTCCCAATCCAGCTTCCCATTGCCGCAACCCACGGGAGGAACCGCAATGTGCTTCCATCCGTGCGCATGCTGAAGCTGTACGAGCTGTCGAAGACCTTTTTCGATGTATTCGTATCGGGAAGGGTGGCGCCAGTGCTTTTTCGTAGCAAAGTTGATGATGTACACTTCCTTCCCCGAGGAAGGTCGTCGGTCTTTTACCACGAGCAGACCTCCCGGCTCCAATTTCCCTTCTGCACAGGCTCTTTTGTACTCCCGGAAATTGTGTGGAAATGTTTCGCGGAACTGAAGCGCTATGCCTTTACCCATCACGCCTACCGTATTGACGGTATTGACGAGCGCTTCAGCTTCGCTGTCCAGAAGGTTGCCTTTGGTCCATTTGATCATGACCATACCGATTTTGCAACAGCCAGGCTTGATTCAATCAGGTCGAATCAGAAATAGAATTTCCTGTAAAACTTTCCACCTTTCGGGTTGCAATAGACTTTGATCGATGGCAATCCGAATTCATTGAGCATTTTTTCAACTTGCCTGGCAATGTGTTGGTTGTGCGTTACAATATATTTCACGCTGCTCAATGGCACCTCACCTTTGACCAGGAACTCGGCCTGTTTGCGGCGTTTCCTGTCTGGGTCGTCCTCGGTATTTCGCCAGTCGGAAGTGCACACCACTTCCCAATCCAACTTGTCCAAATCCTTTTTGTCATTGTACCATGAAGTAAGGTGTGCATGGGAGTGGCCATCCGTAAATACGTAGCGGAGCTGCAACTGTTCAATTTCAAGGAAAGGTACACAGAGATAGATGATTTCTTCAGGTTGTACCTTCCCTTGTCGCGTGATTTGATAGAGCATTGGCGTGCAGGGGCCAAGGTAAAAAGCCACATATTCGTGGATTTTGCCTCCGGGATCAATTGGTACTTTGCGCTCGCGCCGTCTTTGAGTGAGATCTTTATCGCCGATAAACTTGTATCCTTCCAGCTGGTGGGTGGGTGGAGGAATGCTGCCATATTGGGCCAGCAGGGCCAAGTTTTCGATATGCGTGATGCGAAACAACAGTATTTTTTCAAGTGGTGGCTGCATAGGTGGTGACGGGGAGCTTTATCCTGCTTCGCTTTGCGAAAAGGGGCGCGGAGGTCTCGAAAGGCCTCCGCGCCCGGTGTTGGGGGGGATTGTCACTTCATCAGTCCGCGCTTCTTCATGTCGCGTTCGATGATGATGGGCAGCTGGTGCGTCTTGAGGTTCTTGCCGATGAGGATGCGGTCGGGGTTGA
>RFGJ01000630.1 GCA_003696665.1 Gammaproteobacteria bacterium
ACCCGCTCGTCGAAGGCCTTTTCGGCCGCGAAATTGTAGTAATCCATCGCGTCCTTTTCGGTCTGGATGGCTTCCCGGATGGCCTGCTTGAGATCCAGTTGCTGCATGGAACCACGCTCCTCCTGAGTAAAACAGTATACTGTATACAAGTTAGCACGAATGGAGGGCGCCTTGCCAGGCTTTTTTTGCCTTTGCTTCCGACAGGAGGGCCTGGCGGTGCAGGAAAAAAAGAGGGGGGGGCGCACAACACAAAAGGGGTTGGCGAAAACCGCCAACCCCTTGAAATCTGGAGCCACCCAAGGGACTCGAACCCTCGACCTACTGATTACGAACCTGATTGAACAAGTTTTCTGCATAGTGATAGTTTTCCCTTGCCTTGAATTACGGCAAGTTAGCGCCCCGCTGTATCTGTCTTTCCTTCCCCTAGTTTTCTTGTCTTTCTCCAGTGCTTGACAATCTACTTGACACCCTGCGCCCCTGTGTCTGTTGTCCTTGGGTCTCTTCTTTTTACCTTCTATTAAAAAAAGGGCACAAAGGTCACATGGTCATAACCGACTGATATTGCATGGCAAAACCCGGTGACCTTTTGAAAGCCGAAGGTCACAAAGGTCACAACCGCTCTAGGTTGTCTTACCGGCTTGCTCCTCGTTTGTGACCTTCCGCCTGTTCTGCTCACTCGCTTGGAAAGGGGGCGGCGGGGCAACGGTTGTCTTAGGATGGATCGTGGCCGTGAAGCGGCCGCGTTTTGCTTTATTTTCTGTTTGAGGTGCGTGGCGTTGGATGTGGCCCCCGGCTATACCGCGCCCTTGCTGCATATGGCCGCCGACCTTCTGATTTTTAGTCAGATTCCCTAGGGGAAAAGCACATAAAGACAAGATGTTAGCTGCCGCTGTCAAGCAGATTGTCAAGTAAAAATGTAGTCAAAATAGGACAACAGAATAAAGAGAAAGCAATATTCCAACATTGTTTCCAGTAGCCGAAAAGCGTGATAATTTGACCATATGTGGACTTTAGATGATCTTATCGGAATATGCCAGATGGCCGGATCATGGCCTGTAGACTGGCCGCCCCCTGCGGGGGCGAATCTTGACTTGTTGATGGCAAGCGCCTGTAAAATGTTAAACCTGAGAATTATGGATTTTAAGGGGGACCGTCTTGCGGCTTTGGAGGCTGTTAGGACATCATTTGAGCATGGATTCTCGTTCCCCGCTTGGGCTCACCAAAGGTTAGCGGAAGGCTGTGCCAAGTTTCTTTCGCGAGAAGAACCACTTGAGAAAGCATTAGGGGTTAGTTCTGGTCCTGGCCGGGGGAACAACCCTTTTGGTAGGCGGAAAGCTAAGAAGCTGCCGCAGGTAATTTTCTCTGATGTTTATTTTTGTAATAAATATTTGGGTTTCACTTTGCCAGTTACTTACCTTTTGGTCCAAAAGAAGGGGATTGTTGTAGAGGGAGAACGTCTACACCTTTCACCGGCTAGAATTGAAGAGGTCTACAAAAAGGTTCGGAAAGATAAGCCATGCGAAGATGATGTAAAGGATTTTGTCCCTGAACTCTTTGATGCATTTGTGGACGAGTTTATAGAGCCTTTCACTGAACTTTTTGAAAACGGTACATTTGCCCGGGAGGGTTTAGAGAAGTCCGCCCGGCGCTCTTTGGAACGCCTCATAAGCCTTGCCCTCGCCGAAGCCAAAAAATCTCCTTTGTATGATGCTAGCCTACACATGCGCTGACCTTCTTATTTTTTAGGGGGGGGAACTCAAGGGTTTTTCCCCCCAAGATAATCTGTGCTTTACGGCTTAGCCTTTCTTGCAAGCAAGTCAACCCCGCAAAGAAAGGATTAAGCCAACATGTCAACGCAACACCAAGACAACAAGACAACAGAAACCCACACCGCGCACGAACCCTTCGTAAACGTCAAAATCGCCGCCGAGTTCCTGGGAATCCCTGAAAACACCTGTTACAAGCTCGCTCTGGCTCGACGGGTGCCGA
>RFGJ01000631.1 GCA_003696665.1 Gammaproteobacteria bacterium
CCTTCAGAAACGTGTGAACGCTTCAGGTAATCTTGGTATGCCGGAATGGCCACCGCAGCGAGAATGCCGATGATGGCGATGACAATCATCAGTTCGATGAGGGTAAAGCCTTGCGATTGGCGTTTCATAGTTGGTTTCCTCCAATTGGTTAATGCACCAGAATGTTTGCGTCAGTGGCACGCCGAATGTTGGCTGCCACACCCAGATTCGCTAGGTACTCACAGTAAAGCATGAACCGTGCCAGCTTGAAAAGGGCATACACCTATTTTGTGAAATAATTGGCAAAAAACTCCTAACGTGTTGATTTTTTTAGGTGAGTCATGTCTTCTTGGCTCGTTCCTACAACACTTTATCATGGATTGGCAGTGTTGGAGATTGACGCATTTTGTCACCCAAAGCCAAGTGATGTGACAAAAATTGTCACTATGGCGGCATCGCTGACAAATTATGTCAATTGCGATTGCGTCCGGAGCGCGGCTTCACTAAAATAGCGCGCGTCGATGGGCCGGTGTAGCTCAGCTGGTAGAGCAACTGATTCGTAATCAGTAGGTCGGTGGTTCGAGTCCACTCACCGGCACCAAGCATGCCCTGCCTTTATTTGTATTCGTCAATAAAAACAAGGGTCGGTGTTGTCTCAATGGTGCCCGTAATGACCGCGCACTGACCAAATCTTCGCCCTAGCGCTATCGCCTCCGTCTGCGTGATGGCGCCAATTAAACATCCAATTTCATCGGGCCAATCGCCGTGAAGCGCCACATGCCGGGTGGGTTGATATGGCAGTTGTTGCTGCGCGAGCACGCTTTTGAGCCGTTTGCGCGCTTTGATATTGTCGATCTCGGGTCGGGTTTGGGCGTGCGGATTGTCTGCGGTGACAATGGCGTACGTTTGAGCGTCCACCGATTGCAGCCACTGAATGACCGGCAGCGGCAGTGGCTTGTTAAGAAAGACGTTGGAGACGCAACCATCCTGCCATTCAACACAGTATTTTGTATTGTAAAAGGCTTCAACGAGCGCGTCGTTTGGTTTAGCCATGTTCGATCAACGAGACAAAATCATGCCAAAGTGCACACAGCTGGTGTTGCATGACGGCAAAGGTGTGTGCTGCGGCTTCGGTCGGATCATCTACTTTGCTTTCTTCCTTGATGTTGTCAGGCCACTGTAGCCGTGTCAGCATCCCGTCGGACGTCGCCACCAAAGTGAGTGCGTCACGCCAAGTTAATTTCGTTTTTTGCACCAGTATGTTGTCGTCAAATAAATGCGCCAACAGGGGGTCATTTTCCGCAAAACCTTTGTAACGCCATTTGCGTTGGACATCAGTTGAATCAATCCCTTCGATTTCGTCGCCTAATGTCCATTCCTCAGGCATTGATCCTTGCTGCCACCACCGTGTCATGGCTTTCGCCGGACTTGAGGTGAACGGCCATGGTTTGACAGGCAGTGAACCAAGCGCTTGACGCAATAATCCGAGGATGGCTTCGGCGCGACTGGCAACGGTGGTGTCCACAACGAGCAGGTTGTGTTCGTCGTTCCAGAAAGCAGCAATACGCCGCGAGCGACAAAATGCTTTGGGCAGTAGTTCTTCTTCAACCATGGTTTTCAATGCCCGTTTCTCCCGCGCCGAAATGGGCTGCCCGGTTTCGGCTTCGATGACTTGGCGACGTTCTTCGACCTCGTCTTTGACAACGGCGGCAGGCAAAAGACGCTCTTGTATACGGACGGTGATCAAAATGCTATGACCAGCACGGTAATACAGCGCTGATCCTTCCGGCAGTGGCGGCACGAAACCAATGGATATTTTTTGCGTCGCGGAACAGGGCTGGAACTGATACTGTTCCAGCGACTGTTGAAGTTGTTCAGCGGCGGGCGTAATCGGCTGTTGCAATTGGTATGGACGCAGGTGACGAAACCACATGATGTTGGCATCCTCGTTTGATTTGAGGGCGCGATTATCCACCAATTGGTCAGGGATGTCATGTACTGGAAAAACTCAGCCGCTGAGGTATGATGACGGCTATTGCTTGTCAATGAATGTGATGCGCATGAAAAAGATCGTCTTTGCTGCCTTGTTTTGCAACTTTATCGCGTATGCCTTCGCGCAGACTCCGACACTCGAACAAATTATGGCAGAACCGGATTGGCTAGGCCGTCAACCAATTGCCCCTTACCTATCCATGGATGGGAAAACCGTTTATTTTGAGCGCAAGAAAGAAGGGAGTTTCAACCGTGAACTGTGGCGGTTGGCGCTGCCGGATGGCCAAATGGAAAAGCTTTCGACTAAGGCTATGCGGCAACGTGATGTGCGCGAGTTTGCGTTGGACCGGTCGGGCCGGATGGCGGTGTATGCCCGGGATGGCGATATTTTTGTGAGAGATTTGTCGACCGGTGTCGAGCGTCAGTTGACAGCGACAGAAGACGATGAATACGCCCCGCAGTTTGTGGATGATTCGAATACCGTTGGGTTTTGGCGAGGCGACAGTTATTTTTGGCTGACGACCGAGGGAACCTTAATTGAGAAGCTGACATTGAAACATGAGCTGCCAGAATCATCGGCTGATAACGCCTACGACCCATTAGCCAAGCAGCAGCTTGAGTTTTTTGCCACAGTTCGACGTGAAGAAGCCGATCGCAAGGCGAAAAAAGACGAACAAAAGGTGCTGAAAAGTCTGAGCCACCCAGACGCTGCCTATCACGTGTACTTGGGAAAACACATGCAGGTGGTGGCACGTAGTGTCAGCCCTAATGGTCAGCATGTCATCTTGGTACTCGAGGATGACCGGGATGAACGAGGGCGCCCGGGGCATCTGGCGCGATTTGTGACCAGGTCTGGTTATGTTGAAATCGAAACTTTGCGTCAAAAAGTCGGGCGCGTGGCGCCACGTCCGCATTACTTGGTCTGGCTGGATGTGGCAGCACGAAAAAAATACGAAATTGATTATCGGACGCTGTCGGGCATCCATGACGATCCGTTGGCTGATCTCCGTAAGAAAGCACGGCGTTGGCATAAGAAGAACGGCGCTGATCAGCAATGGATTGAGGAAAATCTCTCTGCGCCGGAACAACGGCCGGTCGAGATCACAGACATCGCTTGGTCAAAAAACAATGTCGCAGCGCTGCAGATTCGCGCTCGGGACAACAAAGATCGATGGATTGCTACCTTAGATATGAAAAATGTGCGATTGGTGCAACAGCATCGATTGACGGACCCTGCCTGGATCAACTGGGCGTTTAATGATTTTGGTTGGATGCCGGATGGTCGCACATTGTGGTATTTGTCGGAAGAGAGTGGCTACTCTCATCTTTATCTCCGAGATACGATACGTCGCCGGACTCGCCAGTTGACGCAAGGACATTGGGAAGTCAGTGAACCCAAGGTGGATGAGAAGGGCGCCTACATTTATTTCCGTGCGAATCGGCCGGATCCGACCAAATACGACATCTTCCGGGTCAACACAAAAAGTGGTGAGATTGAGCAATTGACTCACTGGGGTGGGGATAGCCACTTTCTATTGCCTCGGGATTCGCGTGGCCTCGTGTTGCTGCACTCCACTGTACTCCAACATCCTGAATTATATTGGCTAGACTTAGCGAGCGGCGCTAGCCCGAAACGTCTGACCCATACAGTCAGTGACGCCTTTCAATCGATTGATTGGGTGGCGGCGCAAATTGTTAAGGTTCCGAGTTCGCACGTCAAACGGCCGATCTACGCTCGACTTTACAAACCGAAAACATTGGCGCCTGGGAAACGCTACCCTGCCGTGGTGTTTGTGCATGGCGCTGGTTATTTACAAAACAGTCATCAAGGCTGGTCTGATTATTTCCGTGAAATGATGTTCCATACATTTCTGGTCAATCATGGTTATATCGTTTTGGATATGGATTACCGCGGCTCGGAGGGCTACGGGCGAGATTGGCGTACTGCCATTTATCGGCAAATGGGGCATCCGGAAGTTGAAGATTTGGAAGATGGCGTGCGCTACTTAGCCGAGCACTGGCAAGTGGATCCAAAACGAGTGGGTGTGTATGGCGGCTCGTATGGGGGCTTTTTGACATTCATGTCACTATTTAGAAAGCCCGACCTTTTTGCGGCGGGTGCGGCATTGCGGCCGGTGGCGGATTGGAAACACTACAATCACGAATACACATCGAATATTCTTAACACACCGCAATTGGACCCTTGGGCCTATCGCGCAAGCTCGCCGATTGAGTTCGCCGAAGGGCTGGCAAAGCCACTGCTGATTTGCTCGCCCATGCTGGATGATAATGTGTTTTTCCAGGATTCCGTGCGCTTGGTGCAGCGTTTGATCGAATTGAAAAAAACGCGGCTCTTCAATATTGCGATTTATCCAATGGAACGCCATGGTTTCAAACATGCGTCAAGCTGGCTTGATGAATACACGCGTATCTTTGAGCTGATGGAACGTCATGTCAAAACGCCGCAGGAGGCGAAGGCCAATTGACAAAATGGCTGAACAGAGAGAGCAAAATGATGCATAAGACGATTCATATTCATGAGATAGCGATCGCCAATGATCGACCCTTTGTGCTGTTTGGCGGGATGAACGTGTTGGAGTCGCGTGAACTAGCGATGGAGGTGGCCGAAGCCTATGTTGATGTGACCCAAAAACTCAATATTCCGTATGTGTTTAAGGCGAGCTTTGACAAGGCTAATCGTTCTAGCATTCATTCTTTCCGGGGCCCAGGGATGGATATCGGATTGCAGTGGCTTGCTGATATCAAGGCTCGCTTTCAGGTGCCCATTGTCACCGATGTCCATGAGCCTTATCAAGCTGCCCCGGTGGCGGAAGTGGCGGATGTGATTCAGTTGCCCGCTTTTTTATCGCGCCAGACTGATCTGGTGGTTGCAATGGCACGCACAGGTGCGGTCATCAACGTCAAGAAGGCGCAATTTTTGGCACCACATGAAATGGTCAATATCATTCGCAAATGCCAGGAGGCAGGCAACGACAATGTGATTCTGTGCGAGCGGGGCACCTGTTTTGGCTACAACAACCTCGTCGTCGATATGCTCGGCTTCGGCGTCATGAAAAAGACTGGCTACCCGGTGATGTTTGATGTCACGCATTCGTTACAAAAACCCGGTGGACGTGGCGATTCAGCCGATGGGCGACGTGGACAAGTGACCGAGCTTGCCCGTGCAGGTATGGCGCTCGGACTGGCAGGTTTGTTCCTGGAAGCTCATCCAGAACCGGAAAAAGCCAAATGTGATGGGCCTTGCGCCTTGCGGCTGTCCCAGCTTGAACCTTTTTTGCGTCAAATGAAGCAGATCGATGATTTGGTGAAGTCGTTTGAGGAATTGGACACGGAATAGGTCTATTTAGTGCGGTGGTGTCAGCCAGCGACGCCAGAAAGCGACTTTGGCCGCTGGCTGATGCAATGTGTAGTAGATGGCAAGCCCGACAACATCGGCACCAATATCACCCCACTCAGCAAGCCGATTTTGGGTAAAGCTTTGCAAGACTTCGATAAGCACGCCAAAAAGCAGCAGGCCGCCTGCTTTGTGGCGCATGTGCCGCCCGTTCGACCAACCGAAGTCAGCAAGAAAGTAAAGCACGGCAAAGGCAAAGCCGTGATTCAGTTTGTCGGAATAGCTGACAAAAGGGAGGCCTGCGCTGGTGATGGCTAACCACAGAATCACGCACGCAGTCACCACGAACGCCACACGAAAAAAAATGGTTTCTTTCATCGTCAATCAGACAGAG
>RFGJ01000632.1 GCA_003696665.1 Gammaproteobacteria bacterium
AACACCGCCGCCGAAGCGCGTTACGCCCAAAACATCTTCTCCGTCACCCGCCAGGTGCGCTACAGCCAGATTGCTAACCGTCGCGCCCTCGACCTCGTGCTCTTCATCAACGGACTGCCCATCGCCACTTTCGAACTCAAAAATCGCACCACCAAACAAACTGTCGAAGATGCCATCCAGCAATACAAACGCGACCGCGATCCGCGCGAGACGCTTTTCCAGTTTGGCCGCTGTGTGGTGCATTTTGCCGTGGACGACCAGGAAGTCTGGATGTGCACACACCTGAAAGGCCGGGATTCCTGGTTTCTGCCTTTCAACAAGGGGTACGACCAGGGCGCCGGCAACCCGCCCAACCCCGACGGGCTGAAGACCGATTACTTGTGGAAGGACATCCTGCACCGAGACAGTCTGGCCGACATTCTCGAAAACTATGCCCAGATTGTGGCAGAGAAGCGCGACGGCAGCCGCAAAAAGACACGCAAACAGATATTTCCGCGCTACCACCAGTTAGATGTGGTTCGCAAACTTCTGGCTGACGTTGCCGCACATGGCCCCGGACGCCGCTATCTGATTCAGCATTCCACCGGCAGCGGCAAATCCAATTCTATTGCCTGGCTGGTACACCAACTGGTTGGACTCTCCGCGGCCCAAGACGAACAGCGCGCCGGGCGGACTATCTTCGATTCGGTCATTGTAGTCACTGACCGGCGCGTTCTCGACCGCCAGATTCACCAGACCATCAAACACTTTACCCAGGTCAGTGCGGTGCTCGGTCACGCCGACCGTTCAGCCGATTTGCGCGATTTTCTCGCTGGTGGCAAGAAAATCATCATAACCACCGTGCAGAAATTCCCTTATATCCTTGACCAGATTGGCTCACAGCATATCGGGCGCAACTTTGCCATTGTGATTGACGAAGCCCACTCCAGCCAGGGGGGACGCACCACCGCCCAAATGCACATGGCCCTTTCGGGTGCGCAGTCAACGGAAAACGAAAGCAAAGACCTGGAAGACCGCATCAACCGCATCATTGCTGCCCGTAAAATGCTGCCGAATGCCAGTTACTTCGCCTTCACGGCCACCCCCAAGAACAAGACCCTGGAACTTTTCGGCGAGCCCTTTCTCCGCCCGGATGGCAGCACCGGACCCCGTCCTTTCCATGTGTACAGCATGAAACAGGCCATTCAAGAGGGGTTTATCCGCGACGTATTGCAAAATTACACCCCCGTTGCCACCTATTTCCGCCTGGTCAAAACTATCGCCGATGACCCGGAATTCGACCGCAAGAAAGCCGAAAGGAAACTCCGATACTACGTGGCCGGGAACCGCTACGCCATTGAGCAGAAAGCCCACATCATGGTTGAACATTTCCACAATCATGTGCGCCACAAAATCGGCGGACAGGCGCGTGCGATGGTGGTCACCAGCGGCGTCCGGCAGGCGATTGAATACTTCTACGCCTTCCGGCGCATTTTGAAAGACCGCAACAGCCCCTGGCAAGCGATTGTGGCCTTCTCTGGAGAGCGCACATACAACGGACAGAAAGTCAGTGAAGCCACCCTGAACGGCTTTCCCAGCAAGCAAATTCCTGAAAAATTCCGTCAGAAACCATATCGCTTCCTGATTGTGGCCGAAAAATTTCAGACTGGTTTCGATGAACCCCTCTTACACACCATGTACGTGGACAAGGTACTGGGCGACATCCAGGCCGTACAAACCCTCTCTCGGCTCAACCGCGCTCACCCTCAGAAACGGGACACCTTCGTGTTAGATTTCGTCAATGATACCGACACCATACAGAATGCTTTTGACAAATACTACCGCACTACCATCCTCAGTCAGAACACCGACCCAAATAAACTCCACGACCTGAAACGCACCCTGGATGAATATCAGGTCTATACCTGGCAGCAGGTTGAAACCTTTGTAGAAAGATACCTGAACGCCGCGCCGCGCCCACAACTCGACCCGATTCTGGATGCTTGCGTGGACCGCTATGTAGAAGACCTGGATGAAGATGAGCAGGTTGACTTCAAG
>RFGJ01000633.1 GCA_003696665.1 Gammaproteobacteria bacterium
GCGCATAACCGGATTCGCATCCGGGAACATGGATTTTTGATTCGCGAGGAACAGGCATCCAATTTGCCGGCTGGAAGGTGTGCCGCCATCCCCAGCAGTGCTTTTGATTATCTGAGCCAACTATTGGCGAAGGAGGAGGCGCGGACAGTCGCCGACGAGCATCATTTTTTTCTATCGCGTACGACATGGAGGGGGCGCGATGCATTGAAGGTGCGTAGTCATGTTGGGGTTTTGCAAACACCATGTGGCGCGTGCATCGAGATTCTCCCAAAGGCTGCTAACTCAGAGGGGCTGGATGAAAGCTCTCAAGTTTTGGTGCGTATGCTGCATTGCTTGCGATCTGCGCCGTTTCGCGCTGGTGGAGAGGCGCAGCTACAATCGCAAAGAATGCCGCTCGTTGAGGTTTTCTTAGGCTATTTCCTGCGAGAGATCGATCAATTGGTGAAAAGGGGTATTCGTTCCGATTACCTTGGGGAGGAGGAAAACCTTAGATTTTTGAAAGGCAAGCTGCTTTTGGGTAAACACCTGCGCGCCAACGCTGTTCAGCAGCACCGATTCTTTTGCTCCTATGACGCCTATTTGCTGAATCGCCCTGAGAACCGCCTGATTCGAACAGCTCTTGCCAAGGTTCTCAAATTGTGTCGTTCACGGGAGAACGAAAGGCTTGCGCGTGGATTGGTTTTTGCGTTTCAAGATGTGCCGGTATCTCAGGATATTGCGGGTGATCTTGCCCGCTGTCGTTTCAATCGCGGGATGGCGCATTATCAGAACCCTCTGGCTTGGTGTCGGATGATTTTGCGGGAAGAGGCAACCGTGCCCGCCAGTGGTTCGAAACGGACGATTTCCTTGTTGTTTCCAATGGAGAAGGTGTTTGAGGACTATGTGGCTCGATTATTGGAACGCACTGATTCGGTGCATGATTTGCGTTGCCAGGCTGGGAGCAAATGGTTGGTTGAGGCGCCCAGGAAAAAATTCCAAATGCGACCGGATTTTCTGTTTTGGCTGGATAATCAGTTTGTGGTCGGTGACGCAAAGTGGAAACTGGCGGATCAAGATGCACAGGATGGAAAATTCGGAGTATCCCAAGCCGACCTCTATCAGCTTTATGCCTACGGTCACAAGTATCTGCGGGACCGCAAGGGACGGCTCTTTATCTTCTATCCCGAAACGTTTGCTTTCCATGAACGCCAGAACCTGGAATACGAGCCGGGCCTGAACC
>RFGJ01000634.1 GCA_003696665.1 Gammaproteobacteria bacterium
CTATCACAACCAGAAATTCCGGTTCGGTAGTTCGATCGTTCCGAAAAATCATGCGATAAAGAGAACGGATTCAAGCCCAAAACAAGATGATTTTCTCATACAGGCGAATTTGTGCCCAAAAATTTGCTACCTTGACAGAATTCGGAACTCCTTAACTTGTGACCGATGTGGTTAGGGAAAAGACGATGACGAGGCATCGACATTTTTGGGTTCATCACCTATAATTCATTTCACACATTCCGGCATACGTCAATCAATTCAGGAAACAGGTCATGAACACTCGAACGAAAGTCGAGCAGAAAATCCGCAAGCGTGTCGATTCTTGCACCGTTGTCGACTTGTTCGCCGGTGCAGGCGGCCTGACGCATGGATTCGTGTGCGAAGGTTTCCGGGTTGCTGCTGGTATTGATGCCGACCCTATCTTCGAATATGCTTACGAATACAACAATCCCGGTGCTCGATTCGTCAAAAAGAAAGTCGAAGACGTTACATCTAGCGAGTTGTGCGCATGGTATCCGGAAGGGCACGTCAGAATTCTGGCCGGATGTGCTCCTTGCCAGCCATTCTCTGCCTACACACGGATTCAAGGCAAACACCGAAGTTGGGGCCTGCTTTACGAGTTTTCCCGCTTGATCGAAGCCGTTCAGCCCGAGATCGTCACTATGGAAAACGTCCCCCGCTTGAAGACTTTCGATGACGGGAGTGTTTTCGGAGATTTTCTCAAAACTCTGGAGCGATGCGGCTATCAAGACGTAGTCCATTCCTGGCGAATCGTCCATGCACCCGATTATGGCGTCCCACAAGCCCGCAAACGCTTGGTCTTGATTGCTTCGAAATGGGGACCAGTCGAATTCTTGCGCCCCAGCCACTACCCTGGTACTTATCGCACGGTACGAAAGGCCATCGGATGCCTGCCCCCCATTGAGGCTGGTTCTTACGACCCGTCCGACCCCATGCATACGGCCATGGGACTCTCTCCGAAGAATTTGCAGCGCATTCGGGCATCGCGCCCTGGAGGAACGTGGCATGATTGGCCCGAAGAATTGCGAGCAGCCTGCCACACGAGGAATTCCGGCATGACATACAAGAACGTCTATGGACGCATGTCCTGGGACGACCTCGCTCCTACCATTACCACTCAGTGCTACGGATTTGGCAACGGGCGTTTCGGTCACCCTGAGCAGGACCGCGCCATTTCCATGCGTGAGGCTGCCTTGCTGCAAACCTTCCCTGCCGATTATCAATTCTTCGACCCCCAAGAATATGCACGCCCGCCAATTACCAGGATGGCTACCATGATCGGCAATGCCGTGCCGGTGGCTTTGGGGCGTATGATTGCCAAAAGTATCCGTCTGCATATCTATCAACATCGCGGCTGGTTACAAGGGGAACCATGACCAAGTCCACCATCAATTTTTCCGTAGATGCCCAACTCCTTCAAGAACTTGGCGAACGGCTGGTCGGGAAACCGGCCATGGCGTTGGCCGAACTCGTCAAGAATGCCTACGACGCGGACGCTACTTTCGTGGAAATTTCCTTCGATCCGGACAAGGAACTCGGAAATGGACGCAAAGGCGAAATCGTCGTTCGTGACGATGGGCACGGTATGACGTTCGAAGAGTTCCGCGATTTCTGGATGCGGGTGGGCACCGTTCACAAGACACGCCAAACGACTTCTCGCTATTTCCACCGCATCCTGACTGGTTCGAAGGGAGTCGGACGATTGAGCGTCCAGTTCCTCGCCAACGAACTAGAACTGAAAACCGTGCCTCGCGAGGGAGACGGTGCCTGGTTGTGGTCCTACGTCGACTGGGAAGACGCCATCAAGGTGAAAGACGCCGATGGTGTGCGGGATCTGACCTCGGTCTCCGTAGAGTACGAAATTCGAAGCGACCGGCCCCCATTCGGACATGGTACGGAATTACGGCTGCTTGACCTGAAACAGGAATGGAACACGGCCTCGCTACGGGAACTGGCGCGCGAAGTCTGGTGGCTCCAACCCCCCTTCCGCAAAGAGATTGCTTCCTTACCCCCAGAGCAACGGTTCGAAATTCGCTTCCGCGGCGCCGAAGACGCCTTTCGGGAATTCCAGGAGCAACTGGACGCCGTCCTCAAAATCCAGATGGCGCGAATCGTGGGAACGTATCATGAAGGCGTCACCAAC
>RFGJ01000635.1 GCA_003696665.1 Gammaproteobacteria bacterium
ATCAGCTAGATAGACGAGATGCTCATGAGGCAGCAAGGCGCGTATTTCGCTAACGACGGTTAGGCCGCCGATACCGGAGTCCAGAATACCAATGGGTCGCATCTTCAACAAAACCGGATACCCCCGATTGCATGCTGCAGCGCTTGTGTGCATGTGTGATGTTGAAAGTCATTACACGGTCCAGTGGCACCGTGACCCCATGCCGGGTCAGGCCATGCCGCATCTGTATGCCGTTGTGCGATGACGTGAATATGCAGTTGCGGCTCGCGCGGCATCACCTGAGTTTCCTGAATTTGGTTCAGAACATCTTCAATCATCCCTGCCAAGCCATCCGTGTTCGTCAGGAGATTGGACAGCAACTCCTTCTTCAGCTTCACTTCGTACTTGATCATGTTGGTATCTCCTGCTCCGGATTGTTCTTCAGCAACTCAATCCTACGGAAATGAAACCCACGATGGCCCCTCAAAATTTCAGAAGTTTATGGATGCCACCGCCGAAAGCCTGCGATTAGTGTGAACTGGCCCTAGTTTGATCGTTTCATACAAATAACTTTTCATCATCTTTAGAAGAAAATGCAAAAATTATTTTGCTCTTGCTGACACTACTCTGGAATATGGCGATTTTATTTTTCCTTTGTAAGCAAAGATCTTATAGAAGTATTTAGCGCCCTTCCGCACCTTCCGGTCAAGGAATATGGTCGTGTTCATTTTTACGCGTCCGATACGCCTGAATGCCCCCCTCGGACCTTGTCTCCTCAGAATAAAATAGCCTCGCTCGCCTTTAACATTATTTCTCCATAAGACTTTGATTTTCCCCCGCAACGGCTGGGCCTTAAGCAAGATCGGCCGTGCCAGTTTCAATGCGGACTTTTTCACAGTTATAGTCGTGGTAAATGACTTGCCGTTTGCAGTATCTGTAATCGTCAGTTGCGTTGTTCCAGCTTTCATGCCCCAGATGTCAGCATATTGACTGGAGCTGTAGCTGTTCACCTTGGCAATGGCCGGATTTGCAACTGTCCATACGTATTTCGGTGGTAAGGATGTAGATGCAGTTAAGGCCTCAAAAGTAGCACTCTTTTTCAGACCGATGATGACTTTCTGGCCCATGGAATTCATGCCCGCGAGGCCAACATCAGATATAAATAAAGTGTGGGTGGCAACCAATCTCGGGTAAGTTGTATCCCGCAGCGTTACTGTGACGAAGCCTGATTGGCCAGGATTGGCTGTGACGGTGACTATCGATGGATTTGTGGGATTAACCTTGATGCTAGCAACCGCCGGTTTATCAATCGACCATGTATGGGCTGCTGTCAGGGGCGAAACATATTTGGTTACGCCCTCAAGCGATACTGTTCCTTGCGGGGCAAGCAAATCCGGCCCGAAAATGGTCAATGCCGGTGTTGGGTTCCGGAAACCAAGTTTGCCTGGGTTGAAATAGACATTTGCCACGGTATTGTTGTAGTTATTCTTAACCGCCAGCGTGGCCGTATGTTGCCCAAAACCGCGGAGAGGCGTTACATACTCCATAACATACAAGCTTTTGGGGTATCCGTTGGCGGCCAACCGGATTTGGTTCATCGCTGTGTCAAAGGCAAGATCCCGACCGTTCAGGGTGTAGTAAAAATATCTTGCCTGTACAACATGGCCCTTGCTTCCGGCAATGGCCGTAAGATTCTGCAGGACCGTAGCGGGGAGATATTTGATTCCAGTGAGCAGAAAATAAATGCTGTTTTTGCCCACCGAGGCTTTTGCCTGGGCCATAGACTTTATGCCTGCCGTATCGCCTCCATCGGTGACAACGATCATTTGTCCAACATTCAACTGACCGTTTTTGTACGTTGTGGAAATCGTTTTCATGCCGGTAACCACTGCGCCATAGAGATTGGTGGAAGCACCTCCTATACGGAGCCCATTGATTGCCTTGACCAGGAGTGCGGTATTATTGGTGAAATTCTGTTTCAATCGCACGATATCATCAAAGGCCCAGATGCTGACCGTTTCACCGGGCTGTAAACGGCTTTTACCATTCACATCAACGAGCATGTTGATGACGGTTTTTTTCATGGCCGCCAGATCTGCAGGTGTAATACTCGAGCTGATGTCAAACATAATGACTTTCTTATTCCTGAAACTGGATGGTTTTACCGACAGAGGATGAATATCGAAAAAGGCTTCGGGCACCAGTGCATTGATCCCGTCGACATTCAGTGAGAAATGGTTGCGCGTCAATCCTGTTATAGGAGTGCCGATCCAGGAATTGGTGGCGCTAAAAATCATTTTGATGTTAGCAGGCTTTGAGGCTGTAGCAGAGAGAGGAAATAGTTGTACATCCACAGCTGGGTTGGCGTTATTGGGGTGACGTGCCGTGTAATTGGATATTCGGGTTGTGTCAAAGAATTTGACCAATCTCCCATTTCTCGAAAAGTAGTATAGGCTCCCTTTGGGGCCAAAAGTAAATGTTCCGCACGGGTCATTGCGCAGAAAGGTAAATGGAGGAGATTTAGGGGTCTGCTGATTTGTGACTGCCGGGAAGCTGACTTTAGTCAGCAGGCCCGTTGTTGGCTCAAGTTCAAAAAGACTGTTGTCAGGTGCACCTATATACAGTTTGCCATTCGGTCCTTCATGCAAAAAAGAAAATTCCAGCCCAGCAAGACTCGTACCACCCTTCGTTGCTGGATCCAAGGATAAATTAATTGTCGAAACAATGCCTTTTGGGGTGCGCTGATAGAGGATTGTGGTATATGGTGGTGTTGGCACACGATCAGTATAATAAAGGTTATCTGACTTATCGAAGCCAAGAATCCGGGGCCCAGATAACACCATTGATGGAAAGGTGACCAGGGTTGTTACAGTGCCATTTGGTGCGCGCTGTTTAATTTCATAGATATATCTTCCCTGAAATCTAGTGCTGAAGTAGACAATATTTCCCTTGGAATCGACCTGTATCTGTTCGATGCTGCCACCGGAAGGCTCGGTGAAGAGGACCTGTTCTCTTCCATACAATGGCTTTGACATAACTGCTCCAGCCACCCATCTGTTTCCTGGCAAGTACGTGGTGTTGAACAAAAGGTTGTCTGCAGCATCAATGGCTATTGAGGTCATATTATATGCGCCATACGTGAAGCCAGTTCTATAAATGAATCGTGGTTGCATATATTGCGAATAACTGCCATCAGGCGTAATTAGCCATAAGTTTGGCTGGGGCTGGAGCCTTCCACCTTGTAAAGGATAGGTTTTAGATTGCCATGGATATAGTGTGCTATGAAAAAGATCCAGAATATATATATTTCCTTGGGAATCAGCTTCGATATCGACATCAGTGGGTCGCGCCCCTGTGGGCAAGGAACACCCTCCTATCGCTGTACCAACAAAATCATAGGCCATATAGCCGGGGATCGTTGCAGATCTTCCAAGATTCGGAAAGAGAAACTGGCCGATTGCCGCTAACAGGCATAATATCAGCCACCAGAAGCTTCCTATGGGAGACGTCCGTGGTTGATTTCGATCAAGACTTTGTACGTTTTTAGTGTTCTTTATGATGGCATCAAGGGTATGCATTTAGTTAACTCCATGTGTCTGGGGGAGCGATTACTATACGTATCAGACGAAATTTAGGATAAATATATGTGAAATGTGCAACCATTTCTCTGACAGGGCAAGATTTTATGAGAGGGATATGGAGCAATGACAGCGGATTGGCTATGCTTGCGCGCGAATCCAAACGGGGGCGTCTCATGAGGCTCGCGTGTGACAGGGGCTTGATGCGATATGAATGTTGATGTCTTGAAGGTC
>RFGJ01000636.1 GCA_003696665.1 Gammaproteobacteria bacterium
AATCGGTGAAACCGGTAAAATCGGTCCTTGCACATCGCACCTGTACGTGCATTCCGAATTTTGCAAAGCGCACCATCTCAACATCGCGGCGCCTGTTCCCGGCAGGCCGGGACAGGCTCCGATTATCGGGAAAGCCGCGTCTCAACATCGCCGCCTTTGGCGGCGTATCAACATCGAGTGATAGCGAGTCTCAACCGGCGATTCCTCGAATCTCAAATCCTCTTTACGCGATATTCATCATCATTCGCCGTCGCTATAATTGTGGGGGGCAAGTAAGCTTCCTGCAGGAGAAGTGCAATGAAGAAAATCGGCAGCCGTTTGCCTTCGTTGGGCACCTTTTCCAAAGGCCGCCCGTACGGCTATCCAGAGTGGAGAAAAACGGCCCCTGCCTCAACGGATGCAATTCTCCCCAAAAATGCTCATCTTTCACGACCGAGCGGCAAAAGGGCTCGGTTTTCACTCAAAACCACGAGTAATGCATTTCGATTTTGAAATCCGGAACTTCATGGCCATCCGGCAGGCTGCGCTCGAAAAGCGATCGAACGTGGTGGTGCTGCTGGGGCCAAACAAAACCGGAAAAACGCAACTGCTTTTCCTGCTCTATGCCCTCTACTGGGCTTCATGGAACATTGCGGGAGAAGCAAACGCAGACAAGGAGGCTGCTTTTGAGCAAAAGCTCAAAAGCAAGCTCAAAGGTGTTTTTCTGGTAAAGAACCCTCGCGAGCTCATCAGTTGGCAAGAAAAACAAATGCGCATCGAGTGGGGAAACAAGGACGATGAGGAAGTGCTCACGGTCGAGGCTACGCAGGACGCCTTTCTGTTCAAGGGCAAACCCGCCCTTGCCCCTGCCCATTCACCCACCTTCATTGCGCCTCTGATTGGCGAGTATTACAAGGGGATTCTTGCCTTGCAAAAGGTTTCGCCCTCGTGGCGGCTGGTGTCCGAAGCAGTCTCCGATTTCATCAATGACCTCTTTCTGTACGCCGACCGTCAGGTTTCGTCCCCTCTGCTTCAGCACATGGAAAAATGGAGTGGAGTAAACTTCTTCCTGCAGAGCAACAGAATTTACGCAAGAGAACGCGGCCGACAGTATAAAATCGAGCGAGCCGCCTCGGGCCTGAAGAGCCTGGCCTCTACCTATCTGGCCCTGCGCCATGGGCTGATCAACGAAGCCGTCTTCGTGGATGAACCCGAGAGCGGGCTGCACCCTTCGTTTGCTTATCAATGGGCAAAATGGCTGAGTCAACTTGCTGCCGCCAAGCCCGATACCACCTTTTACCTTGCTACCCATTCCGAGTACGTGCTCGAAGGCATCAACGTCGCGCTGAAAGAAGGTCTGCTGCCTCAGGCCGACCTGTGGTTCGTATCCAATTTCCGGGAAATAGAGCATGGCGACGCAGAAGGTGCCTTGTGGAAAAGCACCGTAGCTACTGCAGAAAACCCGCTGGATAGCTCGCTCCTCTCAAGAGTGTATTCTGACTTGTTGCGTCATTTGTATGGAGTCAAGTCGGCCTGAACTCATGGTAAACTTCGAGCAACTTGCAGACGAGTTTTCCCGCAGAGCCAATAACGGCCAGCCAATCAGCCGGTGCGATGTGCTGGAAATACATCCCGACCGGCAGGAGGTGTGGTTCATCGAAGACACCAATCTCACACATCCCCGCAACCCCGTCCCCCTCTGGGAGGACGACGTTTTTGAAAAAAATTTCCGGGAAAACATCTGTAAAATGTGGGGGAGCCTGGTGGTTTGGCACTGGGCCAGAGCCATATCGCATCCTGCAATCCCGGTTGCGAACGTCGATCTTTCGAAATTCGGGCTCGTGTATTTGCTGAGGTTTCCTGCCCTGGATGCGGACCAGCAACTATTCCTGGCCAGGCCAATCAAAAACTTGATAGAAAAACTCTACCGATACCGAAACGGTGCTTTTGCAAACGTGCAGTTCATCGAAAAATGAAACAGCCTGCGCATGGCTCAGGAATTTGAATCACTCTCATAAAACGACTCCCCATGTCCCGACTCTTCTTTTGCCTGCTCTTGCTGCTGGGCACCACCGTCTGGCTCACGGCCCAGGAAGACGAAGAATTTCAACGC
>RFGJ01000637.1 GCA_003696665.1 Gammaproteobacteria bacterium
GCGCGCCCAGGGCATGCACACCGTCGGCCTCACGGGCCGCGACGGCGGCCGCATGCGCACGCTGTGCGACCTGTGCATCGTCGTGCCGCACCACGACACACCCCGCATCCAGGAAGCACACATCACCATCGGCCACATCTGGTGCGCGTGGTTGGAAAGGGAGTTGTTTGGGTGAGCAGAGAACAGTCGATGGATGATGGATAGTTTACGTTGTCACGCCGTCCCAGCCTGCCCCGTGTAACGGGGCCGTCACGCATTACGGACAAACCCTCAACGCAACACCCTCAACCATTTTTTCAGGGAACTCATTTAACCACTTGTTTCTCTATGACAATGAACTACTACAAAGGTCTTGAGCAAGCTATCAAGGAATTTTGGGAGACTCGAAACCTGCAAAAATCTGCATCCCAACGGCAAGATGTGGGTGAACGGAAAAGCGTAACTGCTGGCAAGCATATGGATAGTTTCCTCTCCCTTTTTCGGCAAATCATTTGCGAACAAGGGGTTGATGAAGCAAACATATTTTTGAAAAAAGATCTGGAACTGCCCGGGTATTTTCGACCCGCCAAACAATGGGATTTGTTGGTCATCAAGGATGGAAGGCTTATAGCAGTAATTGAAACCAAATCCCATATAGGCCCTTCCTTCGGCAACAATTTCAACAACCGCATCGAGGAAGCAGTAGGTAGTGCCACTGATTTGAAGAAAGCCTTCAACAAAGGTGTATTTGGTGACAGCCCCCTCCCTTTTGTGGGGTATTTTCTGCTGGTAGAGAAATGCGAGGCATCCCTTCGCCCTGTAAAGGTGAAATCACCCCACTTCGACATTTTTCCCGAATTTGCACACACTTCCTATCTCCAGCGATATGAGTTATTTTGCAACCGGCTGGTAAAAGAAAAACTCTATTCTGCAGCTGCATTAATTACCTCGGACCGCAACACAGGACCCCAAGGCAAGTTCGAGGAGCCCGCACAGCAACTTGGTTTTTCAAACTTCATTTCCAGCCTTATATACACTTTAAAAAAGTTAAAATGAGCGCAACACTCGCTACAACTCATCAACTATTCCAAGGTGATGCAAGAGACCTCTCTTTCCTTCCGGATGAAAGCGTTCATCTGGTCGTTACCTCCCCGCCATACTGGAACCTGAAAAAATACCGGGATCATCCCCGGCAGCTTGGTCACATCGATCAATACGAAGAGTTTTTGTTTGAGCTGGAAAAAGTGTGGAAGGAAGTTTTCAGGGTGCTGGTACCTGGTGGACGACTCGTATGTGTAGTGGGCGATGTGTGCGTGTCACGTCGTGCTTTCGGAAGGCATCTGGTTTTCCCGCTTCATGCCGATATCAGCGTAATGTGCAGAAAAATCGGATTTGACAACCTCAACCCAATCATCTGGCACAAGATCGCCAATGCCAACTTTGAAATGAGCAAGGGGAGCGGCTTTCTGGGTAAGCCCTACGAGCCCAACGCCATCATCAAGAATGACATCGAATTCATTCTGATGCAGCGGAAACCCGGCGGCTATCGCAAACCCACTGCAGAGCAACGTGAGTTGAGCAAAATCGATAAAGCCACGTTTCAATCCTGGTTCCAACAAATCTGGAACATTTCGGGCGCCTCCACAAAAAAACATCCCGCCCCCTTTCCACTCGAAATCGCTTATCGGCTGGTCAATATGTTTTCTTTTGTCGGCGACACCGTCCTCGATCCTTTTTGTGGTACTGGCACGACCATGGTTGCAGCCATGAGGAGTCAACGTCACAGCATTGGAGTCGAGATTGATCCTGTTTATTGTCAGCTTGCCCTCGATCGCCTGCAATCAGAGTCCAATACTCTTTTTGGCAATACTGATGTTTCCTTTGCACAAGCCTCCACGAAATTACAAACAGTACCACCTGAGCAAAACTGACCGAAAATTTCGGAAAAATCGACTGACGGCCCCGCATCCGGGAAGCACACATCACCATAGGCCATATCTGGTGCGCCTGGGTGGAAAGGGAGTTGTTTGGGTGAGCAGAGAACAGACGATGGATGATAGACGATAGACGATGGATACGCATTTTTTCATAAAATACTGATAATAAACTTTAAACACTAAACTCTAAACTTTAAACTCAAACCCTCAACCCTCAACGCTACACCCTCAACCCTCACCCAACTTGCCAGCTACACACAAGCCGAGTGCCCGGGCCGACAACAACCACTTTCTTGTCTTACCTTTGCCCCGTCAATTCATCCAGCGCTGCTGAGTGGTTGA
>RFGJ01000638.1 GCA_003696665.1 Gammaproteobacteria bacterium
GCCAAATTACGCTTGGCATTGAACAGAGCGGTCGTGGCCTGCAATACGTCAACCATCGTTCTGGTACCGACTTCGAAACCGGCCTGGGTCGCATCCAATGCACTCTGACTGGAAATCAAAGATTGCTTGAGCGCTTGAATGGATGCCACGGACGCCATCACGCCAAGATAGGCAGAGCGCGTATTGCGCACCACTTCCCTGCGTGTTTTCTCCAGATCTTGCGTGGCTCTGGTGAAGTCGGCTTGCGCTTGCCGTACCGCACTTGATGTTCGACCACCTGAAAAAATCGGCACATTCACTTGTAGCATAATGCGGCGATCATTACCGCCGTTGCTAAAAGCATTGCCATTGTTGCTACCGTCTGTGTCATTATTCGAATAGGAAGCTATCAAATCCACTGTTGGCAAATGCCCCGCTTCACTTTGCTTGATGCGCGCACGGGCAATTTCAACAGCAAGGCGCTGCGAAAGCAGAAGGATATTGTTTTCTTCGGCCATGCGCACCCAAGCTTCAATATCAGCTGGCTTCGGACTTTCCAACGGCAGTTTGTCTTTTAATGGCACGAGCGTCTCAGGGTATTTGCCAATGATCTGGCGAATGCCTTCACGGGCATTGTCCAAGGTATTTTGTGCCAGGATTTCGTTCGCAACAGCCTGATCAAACCGGGCTTGCGCCTCATTCACATCGGTCACGGCACTCAGACCAACTTTAAAGCGCTGGCGGGTTTGTTCGAGCTGTTTGGCAAAAGAGGCTTTTTCTGCCTGTGCGAACTCGAGATTGTCTTGCGCTGCCAGAAGCTCAAAATAGGCTTCAGCCAATCGCACCGCAAGCGCTTGACGCTCGGCCTTGACAGATAAGCGCGCCTGTTCCACTTGCTTTTCCGCAATGGACAAACCGAGCCAGCTATCATGGTGGTAGATTTGCTGACTCAACGACAGACTCCAATTGGTACTGTCGCTTGTCGTCGTACTGGGATTGGTCGGAAAAGGGGTACCGCCAAAGACAAGCGTGCCTGGCTCTGACTCAGAACGTATGTCGGATTGGCTCCAAGACGCGTTAATTTGAGGCAGAAGTGAGGCGCGCGCCTGCGCCACCGCCTCTTCTCCGGCGGCGCCATTCGCTACCGCGGCGCGGTACTGAGGATCTGTATTCAGCGCATTTTGGTATAACTGCCACAAGTCTGCACTCCAAGCTGCCGGCGTGGTCAAAAGCGCACCACACAGCGTTGCCACTGCGCTTAGTCTTCTCATTGTAGACTTCCTCAATTTTATATTAGTTTTTTCTAATATAGAATAACCTATTCCCGTGCGCAAGCCTCGACGCTCGGTCAGAAGGTGAAACGCGCTGGCTCCGGTGCATTCACAAGCAATGGCACAACGGTCTCAAACAATCCATGATCCGTAAATTGCTCACCATCACATCGTTCGACCAACCGCACCTGCATGGCAGGCGGTTGACCAATAATGCAAATCAGCCGCCCACCCTCCTTCAGGGCATGCTTATAGCTGGTCGGCACCGCCAACAAACCACCCGTAATGACAATCGCGTCATAACGCTCGTTTTGTGACCAACCCGAGGCCGCGTCACCAACGCACAAAGAGACGTTGCCAATCCCCAGTTCGTTTAAACGTGTTTTTGCCTCGTGCACAAAGTCTTCAAAAATATCGACAGACGTCACATGCTCCGCCAAGGATGCTAAGATGGCCGTCAAATAACCCGTTCCTGTCCCAATTTCGAGCACCCGGTCTGTAGGCTTCAATCGCAAAGCTTGAGCAATGCGCCCTTGCTCCTTTGGCGTCAGCATAATTTGCTCATGCCCGATGGGAAGCGTTGTGTCCGAATAAGCCAACGCTTGCAAGTGATCGGGGACGAATTTTTCCCGTGGCAGTTGTCCCATGACCGAGAGCACTCGATCATCCACAACTTTCCACGGCCGGACTTGCTGCTGTGTCATCAAAAAACGGGCTCGTTCAAAATCCATAGCGCCACCTCAATTGTTCAAAGACGAGCGGATTTCCGCCGGTTTTAGACCTAGTGATGACCGAGGCCATCGGAACGATGGCGCAAAGTTTATCAAAATGTTGGATTTTCTGCTTGATTTTCGTCACCTTAAGTTATTCCCGACTGTGACTGGAATGACCGCAATGGAAACATCAAAACAATATGAAATTTTGGCAAAACATGTACTGGGTCGCGGTTTTTTTCGGCTGACGCGCTATCGTATTCGATATGTCAAACAAGACGGTCGCTGGACACCACCGCATGATCGAGAAATTTTTGAACGTGGGGATTCCGCTTGTGTGCTCCTTTGGGACCCACAACGGGATGTCGTAGTGCTGGTGGAACAATTTCGACTCGCAGCACGTGGGCACGCGCAGGGGCCGTGGATACTTGAACTGGTGGCAGGGATGATCGAATCAGGGGAAAGTCCAGATACGGTGGTCAAACGCGAAGCACACGAAGAAGCGGGCGCTATACTCGATAATGTCATACCGATCGGACAATATTATCCTAGCCCTGGAGGGTGTGACGAAAGGGTGTGGCTCTTCCTTGCACTTGTCAACAGCGATGACATTGATGGCGTGTTCGGTATACCGGAGGAGGAAGAGGAAACGCGTGTGGTCAAGCTCAGTTTTGACGAAGCATGGCATGAAATGTGGTCA
Source organism: Gammaproteobacteria bacterium (assembly GCA_003696665.1). Lineage (NCBI taxonomy): Bacteria > Pseudomonadati > Pseudomonadota > Gammaproteobacteria > Gammaproteobacteria bacterium. The sequence goes on from RFGJ01000638.1 coordinate 2,664, forward strand.
GGTCGAGCCAATAATGCACCGGTGCTCATCGCGATGCAATGGCTCGCCATTCACAAAGAAAAATACTGCCAAAGGTTTGATTCGAAGGCGTCACGAGGTTAGGCTTACCAGATGAACACCGAACTTTCTGGGCAGCGCGCCCGTCTGCTGAAAGAACACCTAGCGTATTGCGAGCATAACTATCAGTTATGGTGTCATCTCTTTGCCAATTCAGACCATGGACAAGGGTGGCTCAATGCTTCACAGCTTGGTTCAGTTCATTATCAGGCGGTCGATAACACAAAGTACACGCAAACTTACTGGTTGCGACTAGAACCTCATCTGGATAAGGCACAGACGGCATGGTTAACACTTTGCTTGCCGGTGAGAATTTATCACGACATGCGTGTTGCCGAAGTGCTGGCGGATCAGACAGGCCGGCAATACCCAGGTGTCAATCCCTACCCAAACGATCGGATGTGGTTGCCGGATGAGAAAGTCCGCCTCAATGCCCACCTAAATCTATGGCTACGCGCGTGTTGCTGTGCTGACAATATGCACCACAACCTTTGCCAATCCCCATGAGGAACGGTCATGGAAGAAGCCATCTACCACATCACACACACATCGCCTGAGGCTGTGCAATTGCTGCATATCACCGATTGCCACCTATTCCACGATCCGAACGGTCGGCTTTTGGGGTTAAATACCGAGCACAGTCTGAAGGCTGTCCTGGAAGCCGCCCAGAAAGTGCCTCATGATGCGGTTCTGGCCACTGGTGACTTGGCGCAAGATGCCTCGGCCGCAGCCTACCAGCGATTGGGTCGCTTTCTGTCTAGGTTGAACCGGCCCGTTTTCTGGACAGCCGGAAACCACGATGATCCCGCTGTCATGCATCGACATTTTATTGGCCAGCACATCCAGCCACACAAATGCATTCAATCGACATACTGGCAAATTCTGATGCTTGATTCCTCAGTGCGAAGACAAGTGCATGGTTATTTGTCAGACAAGGAACTGGCCTGGTTGGAAAAGCGACTCACCGCACATCCGGAGAAATGGGCGCTGATTGTGTTACACCATCAGCCGGTGCCGGTTGGTAGTCAATGGTTGGATGGCATCGGCTTAAAGAACAGCGCCACGCTATTTGCATTGATTGCCCGGTTTCCGCAAGTCAAAGGTATTTTATGGGGCCATGTACACCAAGAATTCCAACAAAAACTACACGGGTTACGACTGATGGCCACACCATCCACATGCGTTCAGTTCGCCGTGGGCTCATCGGATTTCAAGGCAGGAACGGAAGAGCCTGGCTACCGCACTTTGAAACTCTTCCATGACGGTTCCATTGAAACAGAAGTCCACCGGACTCGCCCCATGGAATTCACGGTGGACTACAGCATCAAAGGCTATTAGGCGGCTTCCCTGTCCGCGTCTTCTTGGCTATGATGGCCATCCATCGATCTGAGAATATTCACAAATGACCGATTACACGGCGAAATCAATCGAAGTTCTCACAGGACTGGAGCCCGTCCGAAAGCGACCAGGGATGTACACCGACACAACGCGCCCCAATCATTTGGCGCAGGAGGTCATTGATAACGCGGTGGACGAGGCCCTGGCAGGCCACTGCCGGACAATTCGAGTGACTTTACACGAAGACAAGAGCATTGAAGTCGAAGACGATGGTCGTGGCATGCCCGTTGATCTTCATCCCGAAGAAAAGCTTCCGGGTGTTGAAGTCATTTTGACCCGGCTTCATGCTGGCGGAAAGTTCTCGAATAAGAATTATCAATTCTCCGGCGGTTTGCACGGTGTCGGCGTGAGCGTCGTCAACGCCCTATCGTCACGACTGGAAGTCTCTATCAAGAGGCAGGGCAAAATCTTTCACATGGCGTTTGCCAATGGGGAAAAGTTAAGCGATCTGAAAGTCATTGGCACGGTCGGCCAGCGAAACACTGGCACTAGTGTACGTTTCTGGCCAGACCCGCAATTTTTTGATTCGCCAAACATTCACGTCAATAAACTGAAACATCTACTGAAAGCCAAAGCGGTATTATGTCCCGGTCTGAGCATCACCTTGGAAGACAAAATTCATGGTGAAAATATTTCGTGGTGCTACGAAAATGGTGCTGAGGCCTATCTGCTTGAGGCCACTCATGATCAAGAGCGCCTACCGCCGATCCCTTTTTGCGGAAACTTCCAAAGTGAATCCGAGGCCGTCGAATGGGCGTTGTGTTGGCTGGAAGACACGGACGCCGGTATTCAAGAAAGCTATGTGAATCTCATCCCGACCCCTTTGGGAGGGACCCATGTCAACGGACTGCGTCATGGATTGACCGAAGCTGTCCGCGAATTTTGCGAACTGCGAAACTTGATACCTCGGGGCCTCAAGATCACAGCCGACGACGTGTGCCATGGACTTTGCTATGTACTCTCCGTAAAACTCGCCGATCCTCAATTTTCAGGACAAACCAAGGAGCGATTGTCGTCACGTCAATGCGCCAGCTTCGTCAGTGGCGTTGTCAAAGATGCCTTTAGTTTGTGGCTTAATGAAAATACACAGTACGGCGAAGTGCTGGCCGAAGAGATTATCCGGCGCGCCCAGCATAGGCAGAAAAAAGCACGCAAAGTGACGCGAAAACGCATCACAAGCGGCCCGGCTTTGCCAGGCAAACTTGCCGACTGTGTTGGGCAAGATGCCATGGCATCCGAACTGTTCCTTGTCGAAGGTGACTCCGCAGGCGGCAGTGCTAAGCAGGCGCGCAACAAGGACTATCAAGCCGTGATGCCATTGCGAGGAAAAATTCTGAACACATGGGAGGTTGATGCTGACCAAATCCTTGCCAGCCAGGAGGTTCATGATATTTCTGTGGCCATCGGCGTGGACCCAGATAGTGATGATTTAAGTGGATTGCGCTACGGGAAAATATGCATCCTCGCCGATGCCGACTCTGACGGGTTACACATCGCCACCCTCCTGTGTGCGTTATTTGTCAAACATTTTCGCAAGCTCGTGGAAGCTGGCCATGTGTTTGTTGCCGTCCCTCCGCTTTATCGCATCGATGTTGGCAAAGAAGTCTATTACGCGCTGGATGACGACGAGAAGCAGGGCATTCTCGATCGCCTAGAAGCAGAGGGCCGAAAAGGCAAAGTCAACATTCAACGCTTCAAAGGGCTTGGTGAGATGAATCCCATGCAACTACGCGAAACGACCATGGCGCCAGAGACACGTCGCCTCGTTCAGCTGGTCATTGACGATCCGGAACAAACAGAAAAACTTATGGATATGTTGCTCGCCAAAAAGCGCGCCAGCGACCGAAAACAATGGCTAGAACAACGCGGGAACCTAGCAGAGGCCGTACAACCACTCGCGACGGAGTCGAACACATGAACGCAACCACCGAACAGTTTGACGATACAGAAACACGTTCATTGGCAGAATTCGCCGAACATGCCTATCTGAATTACGCCATGTACGTCATCATGGATCGAGCGTTACCCCATATCGGCGATGGACTCAAGCCAGTACAACGGAGAATTCTGTATGCCATGTCTGAGCTTGGCCTAAAAGCATCCGCCAAGTTCAAAAAATCGGCACGCACCGTCGGTGACGTGCTGGGAAAATTCCATCCGCATGGCGATTCCGCATGCTATGAAGCCATGGTGCTCATGGCACAACCGTTCTCTTACCGTTATCCGCTGATCACCGGGCAAGGCAACTGGGGTTCCCCGGATGACCCTAAATCGTTTGCCGCCATGCGTTACACCGAAGCCAAGTTGAGCCCTTTTTCTGATTTATTGTTGCGCGAGATTGGTCACGGTACCGTGGATTGGCAACCTAATTTCGACGGCACCCTGAAAGAACCTGTCCTGTTACCAGCACGCGTACCCCATATCCTATTGAATGGCAGTACCGGTATCGCGGTTGGCATGGCAACCGACATTCCCCCGCATAATTTACGCGAAGTTGTCGCGGCCGCCGGGCACCTACTACAACACCCCGAGGCTACCGTGGCAGAATTGATGCAATTCATGCCCGGCCCGGACTACCCGACAGAGGCGGAAATCATCACCTCGGAAAAAGAAATTCGTGAGATTTATGAGCAGGGCAAGGGTTCCATTCGTCAGCGAGCCCGCTGGCATCTCGAAGATGGCGAGATCATCATCACAGCGTTGCCCTATCAAGTTTCAGGCGCCAAAGTGCTTGAGCAGATTGCCACACAGATTCAAGCCAAGAAGCTGCCATGGCTGTCAGACTTGCGCGACGAATCGGATCATGAAAATCCGACCCGCATCGTCTTGGTGCCCCGCTCCAATCGAGTGGATGTCGAACGTCTAATGGGACACCTATTCGCCACCACCGACCTAGAAAAAAGCCATCGCGTCAACCTCAATATGATTGGCATCGATGGCCGTCCGCAGGTCAAAAACTTAAAAACGATACTGAGTGAGTGGCTACATTATCGGCAGCAAACCGTTCGACGCCGTCTCCAGCACCGCCTCGATCAGGTACAAACGCGGCTGCATATTCTTGAAGGGTTACTCATTGCTTACTTAAATATTGATGAAGTCATCGCCATCATTCGTCATGAAGACGATCCGAAACCCGTGTTGATGGAACGTTTTCACCTTTCCGAAGTACAAGCCGAGGCGATTCTCAATCTAAAACTCCGCCATCTGGCCAGACTGGAAGAAGAAAAACTTCGTGCCGAGCAGTCCACGCTTGAAGAAGAGCGAAAAATGCTGAGCGGCATATTGGGCAGCCAAGCAAAATTGAAACAATTAATCAGTCAGGAACTTGCCGAAGACGCAGAAGCATATGGCGATGCCAGGCGGTCACCCATTGTCGAGCGACAAGAAGCGGCGGCACTCAGTGAAATCGACTTGCTCCCAAGCGAACCAGTGACTGTCGTGCTTTCCGAAAAAGGCTGGGTTCGTGCCGCCAAGGGACACGACGTCAGCGGTGAAAGCCTCAGCTATAAAAGTGGTGACCGTTTCCTGATGCAGGCAGCGGGCCGCACCAATCAAATGGCCGTATTCATCGATTCTTATGGTCGAGCATACGCGCTGGCCGCCCACACGCTGCCATCGGCGCGAGGACACGGTGAACCACTCACAGGCCGTCTGAATCCCCTCGCTGGGGCCTCATTCAAAGCCGTACTCATGGGCGAAGAATCACAATGCTATCTCGTCGCATCAGACGCTGGCTACGGGTTTCTGTGCCAGTTCAAAGACATGCTCTCACGCCAAAAGAACGGTAAGTCGTTACTGTCGTTGCCAACTGGCGCCGAAGTGTTGCCACCATGCGCGGTCTCAGATCCCGACAATGATTGGGTGGCCGTGGTCAGCAATCAAGGACGCTTGCTTATTTTCGATGTCGCCGATCTGCCGCAACTGACAAAAGGCAAAGGGAACAAGATGATCGGAATTCCATCAGCACGCGTCGCGACCCGCGAAGAATATGTTGTCGGGATGACCGTATTGGCGCCGATGCAGCCGCTGATTATTTCAGCCGGCAAACGCCATGTCACGCTCAAAGGTGATGATTTACTGCATTACCGAGGCGAGCGCGGCCGGCGAGGACATAAATTACCACGCGGCTTCCAACGAGTGGACAGCCTTGTTCCTGCGGATGACTAGCCGTTGGGCCTAGTCATCCGACGTGGTGACACTCACTGGAACAGCGTCAACCGACTCACGACCGTAAAAACGAACCCCTCGGCGAATTCTGGGAAGCCCCTTGGCCATCCGCCAGCGATTGGTGTCCCTGAGGCTGTACACGCAACCACAGTACTCCTGCTGGTAGAACTGCTCTCGTTTCGACAGTTCAATCATGCGCGATGAACCACCTTTCTTTCGCCAGTTGTAGGTCCAATAAACCAGATTGGGATAACGTGCCGCAGCGCGTACACCACAATCATTGATTTGGTCCATATTCTTCCAACGAGAAATTCCGAGAGAACTGGTAAAGACCGGAAAGCCATGTTCATGCGCATACAACGCCGTGCGTTCAAATCGCATATCGAAACAAACGGTACAACGCTTGCCTCGTTCAGGCTCCCATTCCAACCCCTTGACTCGGTCAAACCAATCGTCCGTGTTGTAATCATCATCAACAAACGGGATATTGTGCTTGCGGCAGTAGCGTTTGTTCTCTTCTTTCCGAATTTCGTATTCGTCTCGCGGATGGATATTCGGGTTATAAAAATACACGGTCAGATCAACGCCGCTGGCACGAATCGCTTCAATCACCTCGCCAGAACAAGGCGCACAGCAGGAATGCAAAAGCACCCGTTTGGCGCCACCAGGCACTTCCAATTTTGGTCGCTGATAATTGTCCAGACTGTATGGATTGCTCATGACTCGACCCTCGGCA
>RFGJ01000639.1 GCA_003696665.1 Gammaproteobacteria bacterium
CTGACGGCAGGCTGCCGTAGCTCAGGGGTAGAGCACTCCCTTGGTAAGGGAGAGGTCGTGAGTTCAAATCTCACCGGCAGCACCACTCCTCGAAGGCCAGGTCCTGTTTTATTATCAGTTTGATTCCTATAGAGAAATTCTTGGATTACCGAATGTCGGCGCGGGCTGCCGAGGCAAGAACATTTCGCGAACGGTCGCGACATTCCGGTACGATACGAGACGGAACAGCACAGAAACATGCGCCGCAACCCGTGCAAAATCCGTGCAGTCCGTTCCGGCGATGTTCGCCTCGGCGACCTGTCGACTACCGCGGCGAACCTAATTCTCACTTGGGCGTTGGGGCCAGATTTTTGTTGGGGCTGAGATAAATAGATTTTCTCAGCCACCTATGTGCGTCTCTTTAAAAAACCTTACCTCTGGTTTCTCTATGATTCATCTGCAGAAAAACCTATCACCTACCCGCCAGCCGCCCTCGTACTGCTCGACCTAGGCCGGAAGGGCGGCTAAGACTTTGCCGACGATCTCGCCCAACGCGCCTGCGTCCGAGACCCCGCCTGCAAACTGGTTGTTAAACACGAGGAGATGTTAAAAGGAGAATCGGAGCGTTCGAAGAGGATGGTCCTTCTCACCTGTATTTTCATGATTAGGGCACACATATATCTCTGGGGATAGCCAAGCACTTACTATATATTAAAAGTTCACTTCCAGTTCTTCGATTAAACGCTGTGTAGGGCAGCTTGAGCTCTATTAGTTCGTAATCGCTGTACAAATCGTGAATCTCAGGAACATTATCATATGTCATAATCCATCTGATGCTGCTTGTTACCCGCTTAAGATATGCTGCGAGCAAAGCATGATCTTCAGGCTTATAATGATTGAGGTAAAGCTGAGGCCCCTTGATGTAATATGGAGGATCTAAGTAGACTAGTGTTTTGTCAAGGTTTTCGAGTTTTCCAACCACCATGTCTAGGAAATTAAGAGCATCCATATTATAAATATGGATGCGATCCCTGTACATATAAATTCTTTCGATACGCCTGACTAGTTCATCTTTGTTATAGCGGGCATTAAGTTTCCATTTTCCTTTTTGGGTGAACCCACCGATTGGCCCGCCATTGACGATAATCCCGGAACGATTGCACCTGTTTAAGTAGAAGCTGGCAAAGGCCACCTTAATTTGTGAATGTCGCTTATGGTTTCGATAAATCTCTCTCTGCCTTTTCCACTCTTCAATGGTGACAGGTGTATCACGTAAGCGCTCAATAAAATCATTCTTGCTATTAAGAATTGCATTCCAGAACGCAAAAATGCAGGGATCCGCATCGTTTAGATAAACGCGTTCAACATGTTCGCCAAAAAGAAGGTTTAAAGCTGCTCCTGCACCACCAGCGTAAGGTTCAACGTAAACACCATCCCGCAGCCCATTCAATGCGAGAACATCGGCTAAGAAACCCGAAAGGATTGCCTTTCCACCGGGGTATCGTAGTGGACTGAAAGCATTTGCCATGCTTTGGAATCCCTATCAGCCTGCCTCTTCGTTTTCATCTGGTTCGACAAGGATAATCTGAAAAAGCCCTTCAAGCTGTTGCCAGAAGTTCCGTAAAATATCTTCATTCGGATAAAAATGTTGATTATGCACAAATAGATTTAGTGAATCGATTGACAAAAGTTCATTTTTCTGGACAATCAATTTGCGTAACACCTTTAATAGGTTGCCATTTTTGATGAGATTCGCATCATCATTGACTATATACTTTAGCATTTCATAAAGTGTTGGATGCCAGTCACGAGGAAGATTTTGTTTCCTACTTTTTCTTCTTTCTTTCTCCAATCTTCTCATTTTATACAAATGACCCGTTCTTTCCAAGTAGTAGCCGAGACTCATCTCAAGTAAACTACGGAACATTAACCCTACAGCATTTGGGTACTGAGAAACAGGAAGCTTCTTTAGTTCGGCAAAAACGTCATTTATTCGTTGGTTATTTACGTTACATGAGAACGAGCTGGGAATAAGTGCTCGCGGCTTAGGTCTGCTTTTCGGCTTCTTCTTTGCAGCCCCCGTTTTGGGGATGGGCTTTCGCTTGGCTGCTACTTTAAGGAGTTCAGCAGCTGTAAACCTACCTTTTTTAGAAAGATCTGGTCTCTGATCACCAAAAGATTTGAGATACTCATCCATCTCTGCTGTTGTGTTGAGCGTCCGAGAGTGAACTTTTCCAGTAGTAATATCAGAAACGATCTTGGTGTAACCCTTCTTAAACTCATTGACTTCAATTAATCCAATAAGATTCTTGTTCTCATCGAAGGTAATGCCTAGAAATCTATTGACTTTTGGATTCTTGTAGAGGCGCTCGAGGTTAGTAATGGGAAAATCGCGGGGATTCTGAACCTTTTTTGCTATGTCTTCTGGTAAATCAAGTGCACATGCAATTGAGTACATGGTATAACGTTGCAATACATCAGTGATTTCCGATATGTTTAAGTTGTATTGATCTACAATATCATCGACTGATAATCCACGATCAACTAAGTTTCGATAAAATTTAGCTTGCATAAGTGGACTCCAGCTTTCGATCTGGCTCCGGGTGTGTTTGCTCATAATCACGGGAGCCGCAGCCTCACGAGAGGGAGCATGAATCACTTTGACCTTTCGAATGGCGTTTGGATCAATCCGCTTTGCTAAAGCTCTAAAGCGACGTTCCCAAGCTTCATCAGGAGCCGCTTCCGGACTAAGAAGAAGCTTTAGGGCAGCAAGGCGCCGATTGCCTTCAACAACATACTTATTTTTGCCCTCTTTTACGATAATCAGGGATTCTACCGGATAGTAGCCGTTTTCAACGATGCTTTTTGCTAACTCATAAACTTTGTCATTGGCGAGAAGATCCGCAAGGAGATCACGTTGTGAGAGGTTTTCTCCAGAGTCCGGAATACGAGGGTTATTGGGATCCAGCAACAGATTTGTGACGGTAAGATACGCTTCTTTCCACTTACTGTAGTCAATCATTCCTACAACCCTCCTTTGCAGCCAAATGGCCGACGACTCGCTGGGAAAACCGGGGAGTTAAGCAGCATGCTTGGTCGCATAGCATCGCGACGATAAAGCGTTCATCTGCGCTTAACTGGATCTTTTCACTACCCATGTTGATTGCCCCCCACTCGCATGTGTTTATAATCATAGCATAAACCACGGCCATTCTCAAAGCACGAGACTGGTCTCGCGCAACAATACACGGCTGCTGATGCTGCCTGGAGCGCGGCGACCTGCACACGCACGATCGTCTCTCTCAAGCCATGTGAGGGGGAGGGGTTTCATCATGCGCCTCAATCGCCGGTACATCGGTGCAGGCCGCGAGGGCAGCCGCGAGGCACCGCTCGGCGAGCAGGGCTCGGCGAGCAGGGCTTTGACCATGTCGCCGAGAGCGGCATCGGGTTGGAGGGTCTCGACGGGGCTGGTCGGACGCTGCGGCAGCTCCCGGACGCACGGGACGGGGACTTCGATGCGCTGGATGCGCACATGCGATTCGGGCGTGCGGGGACCGGCGCAGGCCGCGAGCACGCTGGCGAGCACGAGCGTGATGGCGACGCGCCTCGTCATCGGAAGAGCTCCTCGCCCAGGAGGCGATCGACCGCGCGGCACTCCTCGATCGACGAACCGTCGGCGGCGTTTCGACGGGATTCGCCCCCGCCTTGCGGATGCATTCCGATCATATCATCAGGATGTGATCGTCGAGGGCCGATCACCGGTCGCCGACAACCGATCCCCGCCAAGC
>RFGJ01000640.1 GCA_003696665.1 Gammaproteobacteria bacterium
GTCCTCTTTCCTGGTGCGTGCTCCCTCGTGCTCGAGAATTTGATCTTCGGCCAGCGCTCCATCGCCAAATTCAAATTGACTCGACTTGGAGCAAGATAGGTCAAATAGTCACCACCATCAAGTGCCAGATGCTCAGAGACACGATTTTTAAATCGTTCCAACTCTTTTGGATCGTCACTGCTGACCCAACGGGCCGTCGTCACATTCACCGGCTCATAGAGACAGTCCACGCCATATTCATCCTTAAGCCGTTGCGCCACAACATCAAATTGAAGTTGCCCGACGGCACCGACAATTAAGTCGTTTCGATCGAGCGGCCGGAACACTTGTGTCGCCCCCTCTTCCGACAACTGCACTAAACCTTTAAGCAACTGTTTTGTTTTTAACGGATCCCGCAAGCGAATACGGCGGAACAATTCTGGCGCAAAATGGGGAATGCCGGTGAAATTCAGCACTTCACCTTCGGTGAAAGTATCCCCGATCTGAATGGTGCCGTGATTATGAACACCAATGATATCGCCTGCCCATGCCTCTTCTGCGCGCTCCCGATCGCCAGCAAAGAAGGTCAATGCATTGGCAATTTTAATGTCTTTGCCAGTACGCACATGCCTAACTTTCATCCCCGACCGGTAGCGACCGGAAACAATGCGCATAAAAGCCACGCGATCCCGGTGGTTAGGGTCCATGTTCGCCTGAATTTTAAACACGAAACCGGTAAATTTCGGCTCCTCAGCTCCAACATGTCGCTCCTGCGCGATTCCCCCACTTGGGGCCGGCGCCCAGTCAATAAGCGCATCCAATACATGCGCGACGCCAAAGTTGCCAAGTGCGGTCCCAAAAAAGACTGGCGTCAGTTCGCCTTTGAGAAAGGCTGACACATCAAATTGATCGCAAGCGCCCTCAATGAGCTCGATTTCTTCCATTAACTCATCATAAAATGACCCGAGTGCTGCCCTAACGTGCTCCTGATCGTCCAACGATACACGAGACGGATCCCACAACTGCTCACCACGGCCCTTTTCGTAGAGCCAGACTTCTTGTGTCAAACGGTGATACACTCCCTTAAATTCCTTACCCATACCAATTGGCCATGTAATCGGCGCACAGCGGATTTTGAGCACAGATTCAATCTCGTCCAATAGATCGACCGCTTCACGAATATCCCGATCCAGCTTGTTAACAAAAGTGATGATGGGTGTATCGCGCATCCGACACACCTCCATCAATTTGATGGTGCGTTCTTCGACCCCTTTTGCCCCATCGATGACCATCAGCGCCGAGTCGACCGCAGTCAGTGTGCGA
>RFGJ01000641.1 GCA_003696665.1 Gammaproteobacteria bacterium
AAATTCCGGGGAAACTGGTTTGGAATTTGTGGATGTGGCAACGCAGGCGGAACTGGACGCGCATACATCGCGCACGGATAACCCGCACGGGGTGACGGCGGCGCAGGCGGGGGCAGTGGACAAGACGGGGGACACGATGCAACCTATGACTGATGGGGTTGTGCTTAGTATAAACAACACCAGTGGGTCAACCATTTGGAGTGTTGATACATCTGCCAATCGTATGTTTTTGAGTGATGCTAATGGTAATGTGTTCGTCGGGAATGGTGCAGGCAACGGCAGCGTGACGGGAACAGATAATGTTGGCATTGGTTCAAGTGCTTTATCCAGTCTAACAACAGGCTACGGAAATTTCGCGCTTGGTGGTAATTCGATGAAACAGGCTACAACAGCCTATCGGTGCATGGCTGTCGGGAATGAGACACTGGTAAATTTGACAACGGGGGCAGAAAATATTGCCATTGGGTATGGTGCGCTGAACAGAGTTACTACTGGCTCATCTAATATTGGTATTGGAACATATGCGAACTATGGGATTACTACAACAACCAGCAACATAGCCATAGGAAAGCAATCAATGAATAATAATGCTGGGTGGGCTAATGTTGGTATTGGTGTACAGAGTGGTTTATATAAAACATCTGGAGACCTGAATACATTTATTGGTTTCCAAGCTGGATATGGGAATGGAGTTTATTCTTCAGCATCGAAAAATACTTTAATTGGAGCTAGAGCTGGGAGATATATCACTTCTTCTTCAAATGATAATGTACTCATTGGATATTTGTCTGGGTACAACATTGGAACTGCAAGTACTAATACTTTTATCGGTTCCCAATCTGGGTACAATGCTGTTGGCACTACTGGCTGTATTTTCATCGGTTATCAGGCTGGGTACAGTGAAACTAATTCTAACAGACTGTATATAGCCAATTCTAGTACAACCACGCCATTGATTTATGGTGAGTTTGACAATAGACTAATTGTGGTCAATGGCAGGTTACGGGTCACAGACAACAGTGCGGCACCAGTGGCAGGAGATATTAGATTCAACACGACGACAAATAAACACGAGGGATATGATGGCACAACCTGGTATGCAATGTATTAATGTCGCGTTGACAGAATGGGAGGTTGATGCGATTTTGCAAATGCTGGAGGCCGTACCGGTTGTTGGTACGGAGAACATGCAGCGC
>RFGJ01000642.1 GCA_003696665.1 Gammaproteobacteria bacterium
CAAGATGATTGTGACATTGATTGCACCGATTGCGATGGAAGAAGGCTTGCGCTTTGCGATTCGCGAAGGTGGTCGCACTGTCGGTGCTGGCGTTGTTTCCAAGGTGCTTGAGTAATCCTTAAGTATATTACGGGCTGGCTCATGCTGGCCCGGTAATATTTTAGGCCAGTAGCTCAATTGGCAGAGCAGCGGTCTCCAAAACCGCAGGTTGGGGGTTCGATTCCCTCCTGGCCTGCCATTTTTTGTTTATGCCACGAGTTTTGCTGGTGGTTAGCGAGGCAAAAAACGCATGAGTGCAGTTGAAACGCCCAAAAAATCTGGATTGGATCTGATTAAGTGGTTGTTGGCGCTAGGAATTGTCATCGCGCTAATTGTGGGCAATCACTACTACGAAGACACCATTGCGTCGGCATACCGCATACTGGCGATGCTGGCAGGCGGGGGCATTGCCCTGTTGATTTTTCTGACGACAGAAACAGGCAAGCGATTCGCCGCATTTGCTCGTGAAGCCAGAATAGAAATCCGCAAAGTTGTCTGGCCAACCAGATCGCAAACAGTCAAAACCACCCTTGTGGTCATGGTGTTTACGATCGTGATGGCTTTATTGCTATGGGCGGTTGATGCCATACTAGTCGTTTTAATCGAATGGATCATGAGGCTATGAGTATGGCAAAGCGTTGGTATGTTGTGCAGGCTTATTCTGGCTACGAGAATAAAGTTAAAAAATTGCTAGAAGAACGTGTGGCGTTGCATGGGCTTGATGACAAGTTCGGGCGGATTTTGGTGCCCACGGAAGAAGTCGTGGAAATGAAAGCGGGAGTCCGCCGCAAGAGCGAACGCAAGTTCTTTCCTGGCTATGTGCTTGTCGAAATGGAATTGGATGACGACACATGGCACCTTGTCCGGGAAACGCCTCGTGTGTTGGGCTTTATCGGTGGGACTTCTGAGCGGCCGGCACCGATTACGGAAAAAGAGGCTGAAGCAATCCTCGGTCGGTTAGAAGCATCGGCTGACAAACCGAGGCCGAAAGTATTGTTTGAACCTGGTGAGGTTGTGCGTGTCACCGAAGGGCCTTTCGCGGACTTCAATGCCGTGGTTGAATCGGTTGACTACGATAAGAGCCGGTTAAAAGTTTCTGTGTCAATTTTCGGGCGAGCGACGCCTGTTGAGCTTGAGTTTTCACAAGTAGAAAAGTTGGATTAGAATTCCGTCCCCGCATCGGCGATTAGGTGCGGGGGCTTTGGGTGGAAAGCTGCGTACTTTTGGCAGCTTTCTTGGTCTATACGGGGAGCCGAAAGGCGCTTGTACCCGAAGTGAGGTGAAAGATGGCAAAGAAAGTACAAGCTTATATTAAGCTTCAAGTTAAGGCCGGTATGGCCAATCCGAGTCCCCCGGTGGGCCCGGCTTTGGGTCAACATGGCGTTAACATTATGGAGTTTTGTAAAGCCTTCAATGCGGCCACCGAAAAAATGGAGAAGGGCCTTCCCATTCCGGTGGTAATTACGGTATATAACGATCGCAGCTTTACCTTTATCACTAAAACGCCCCCCGCGTCAGTGTTGCTGATGAAAGCCGCTGGCATCCAGAAAGGCAGTGGTGAGCCCAACAAAAAGAAAGTGGGCAAGGTCACGCGCGCGCAGCTTGAAGAAATTGCCAAGCTGAAAGAACCGGATCTGACCGCGGCTGACTTGGATGCTGCCGTTCGAACCATCGCTGGCAGTGCCCGCTCAATGGGTCTGGACGTGGAGGAATAAGCTCATGGCCAAATTATCAAAGCGTATGAAAATGATCCGCGAAAAGGTGGATCCAAATAAAGTGTATAACGTTGAAGAAGCCATTGAGCTTTTGAAAGAGTTATCCACCGTGAAGTTTGTTGAAACGGTGGAAGCGGCTGTGAATTTGGGCGTTGATCCACGCAAATCCGATCAGGTGGTACGTGGTGCGACGGTATTGCCGCATGGTACCGGAAAAAACGTACGGGTTGCCGTATTCGCACAAGGCGCTGCAGCGGATGCTGCCAAAGAGGCCGGCGCCGATTTGGTTGGCATGGAAGATTTGGCCGACCACATTAAAGCAGGTAACCTGGACTTTGACGTGGTGATTGCCAGCCCGGACGCGATGCGGGTGGTCGGTATGTTGGGACAAATCCTTGGGCCACGCGGTTTGATGCCGAACCCAAAAACGGGCACCGTCACGCCGGATGTCGCCACGGCAGTGAAAAATGCCAAAGCTGGTCAGATTCAATACCGCACTGATAAGGCGGGCATTATTCACGCGCCTATCGGCAAAATCGATTTCGACAGCAATGCCTTGAAAGAAAATCTTGAGGCGTTGATGGTGGCGTTGAAAAAAGCCAAGCCGGCCACCTCAAAGGGCGTTTATCTCAAGAAGCTGTCGTTGTCGTCGACCATGGGCCCTGGCCTGGCAGTGGATCTGAATAGCCTAAACTTGGCCGACTAAGTTAAATTGACAGGCCCGGCAACGCCGGGCTGAGTAAAGACTTTGGGTTGTTCTCTGAAAGCCCGGCAGGGCCGAAGAGGGCGATCGTCAAAGACCGCAGGTCCGTGAAAACGGTTAAAAATTTGCCTGCGCAGACGGTGAAACCCCACTCCGGGATTGTTCACCGTAGTGTCGTGCGGATGATGTGTTGTTGATACAACTGTCATCTGTGTTTGGGTCGGTCTGGTGTTTAGTCGCTAGACCAAAAACAGGAGGTGAACGAAGTGCCACTCAATCTTGAAGGAAAAAAGGCCATCGTCGCCGAGGTGAACGAGATTGCCAGCAAGGCCATTTCGGCTGTGGTGGCGGAATATCGAGGTCTCACCGTCAGCGAGATGACCGAACTTCGCAAAAAGGCACGTGAATCGGGTGTGTATCTGCGAGTGATCCGCAATACGCTTGCCCGACGTGCGGTTGAGGGAACCGAGTTTGCCTGCATGCAAGAAGCTTTCGTGGGTCCATTGGTGTTCGCATTTTCACTGGAAGAGCCAAGTGCTGCGGCACGGCTATTCCGTGATTTCGCCAAGGAACACGAAAATCTTAAAGTGACCGCGTTGGCAATTGGCGGCAACCTGATGGGTGCCGAACAGTTGGATGCGGTTGCAAAATTGCCGACGAAAGAAGAAGCACTTGCGACGCTTATGTCGGTTATGCAGGCGCCGATCAGCAAGCTGGCACGGACACTCAACGAAGTGCCCGGCAAACTGGTACGGACTTTGGCTGCGATTCGCGATCAAAAGCAAGCAGCTTAATGGTTTCCGGTTGGTATTAATATTTTGAACTTTCCCAGGAGTAAAGAAAATGGCTCTGTCTAAAGAAGATATCTTGAATGCGATTGCTGAAATGAGCGTCATGGAAGTGGTTGAACTCATTGAGGCAATGGAAGAAAAATTCGGTGTGACTGCGGCTGCTGCGGTTGCTGTCGCTGGGCCTGCCGCTGGTGGTGGCGATGCTGGCGGTGCTGCCGAAGAAAAGACCGAATTTGATGTTGTGATGACAAGCTTTGGCGGCAACAAGGTCGCTGTGATCAAAGCAGTTCGTGGCATCACTGGCCTTGGTCTGAAAGAAGCCAAAGAAATGGTTGAGGGCGCGCCTGCGACCATTAAAGAAGGCGTCAGTAAGGAAGAAGCTGAAGAAATCAAGAAGCAGCTCGAAGAAGCTGGTGCCAGCGTCGAAATCAAATAATTTGGTTTTTGACGCCAAGTGGCATAACATACACGGTTGGCTGGCAGCGTCTGCTGCCGGCCTTTTGCCGTTTGACCGCATGAGCGGTCACAACAAGCGTACAGAATTTTGAACTTGAGTCAGTGACTCAAGATGATCCCGACAAGGGCCGTGCACTGGTAAGGTGAGCAAGCTGAGGAACCCTGATGACATACTCATACACTGAGAAAAAACGCATTCGAAAGGATTTTGGCAAACGTCCAGCCGCACTTGATGTGCCATATCTGTTAGCCATCCAATTGAATTCCTATCGTGATTTTCTCCACGGCGATGGCACCAACCCCTCCGGGTTGAGCAATGCATTTCGTTCTGTATTTCCGATTACCAGCTTTTCTGGCAATGCGTCGTTGGAGTTTGTCGACTATTCCCTCGGTGAGCCGGCATTCGATGTTAAAGAGTGCCAAATTCGCGGTATTACCTATGCTGCGCCATTGAAAGTTAAGGTTCGTCTTATTATCCGCGACAAGGATTCTAAGACCGGCGCGATCAAAGACATTCGAGAGCAAGAAGTTTACATGGGCGAAATGCCGTTGATGACTGACAACGGCACGTTTGTGATCAACGGTACTGAGCGCGTCATTGTTTCTCAGTTGCATCGTTCTCCTGGTGTATTTTTCGACAGTGACCGGGGCAAAACACAAGCCGGCAAGCAACTCTTTTCGGCACGAGTGATACCATATCGTGGCTCTTGGTTGGATTTTGAATTTGATGCAAAAGATCTGGTCTATGTGCGAATTGATCGTCGACGCAAATTGCCAGCGACGATCATCTTGAAAGCGTTAGGGTATACCACCGAACAAATCCTTGACATGTTCTTTGAGCACACGCGGTTCAGTGTGCACAAGGGCGAATTTTCAATGGAGCTGATTCCAGAGCGTTTGCGGGGCGAAACCGCGCTCTTTGACATTACGGACCAAAAAGGAAAAGTGATTGTTGAGGCAGGCCGCCGTATTACTGTTCGCCATATTCGCCAGCTGGAGAAAGCTGGATTGAAAGAGTTGAGCGTGCCTCGTGATTACATGCTTGGCAAGATACTGGCCCATGATCTGGTGGATGAAAAGACGGGCGAAGTACTGGCCGAGGCTAACGCTGAGCTGACAGAAGAATTACTGGACAAGATTATTGAATCCGGCGTTAAAGAGTTTCGTTGCCTATATGTCAATGATCTCGATCGTGGTCCGTTTATTTCGGACACTTTACGTATCGATCCAACTAGGACAAAACTGGACGCCCTCGTCGAAATTTACCGCATGATGCGTCCCGGTGAGCCCCCGACGGAGGATGCGGCGGTTAATTTGTTTGAAAACCTCTTTTTCTCAGAAGAGCGCTACGATCTTTCCCGTGTTGGGCGAATGAAGTTTAACCGCCGTTTAGGGCGTGACACGATTGAAGGGAAAGGTACGCTAGAGCCGCAAGATATTGTTGATGTTCTCAAAACACTGATTGACATTCGTAACGGCAAAGGTGAAGTCGACGATATTGATCACCTTGGCAACCGTCGTATTCGCTCAGTCGGCGAAATGGCTGAAAACCAGTTCCGCGTTGGTTTGGTGCGGGTTGAACGTGCAGTGAAGGAGCGCTTGACTCAGGCCGAAGCGGATAACTTGATGCCGCAAGATTTAATTAATGCAAAGCCGGTTTCTGCGGCCATCAAAGAATTTTTTGGTTCAAGCCAATTGTCGCAATTTATGGACCAAAACAACCCGCTATCGGAGGTGACCCATAAGCGGCGGATTTCAGCGCTTGGGCCTGGTGGACTGACCCGCGAACGTGCAGGTTTCGAAGTCCGAGACGTTCATCCAACTCACTATGGGCGTCTCTGTCCGATTGAAACACCAGAAGGTCCGAATATTGGTTTGATTAATTCGCTCGCCATTTATGCGCGCACGAATGAATATGGTTTCCTTGAAACACCCTATCGAAAAGTAGAAAACGGCGTAGTCACAGATGAGGTTGTCTATCTGTCGGCAATTGACGAAAGCGATGCGGTGATTGCTCAGGCTAACGCCAGCACCGACGCCAAAGGGAAGCTTACAGACAGTCTAGTGCCTGCCCGGAAACGCGGCGAATTTGTCATGGTCACGCCGCAAGAAGTGCAGTATATGGACGTTTCCCCGCAGCAGATTGTCTCTGTAGCGGCATCGTTGATCCCCTTCCTTGAGCACGATGACGCGAACCGCGCTCTGATGGGATCGAACATGCAGCGTCAGGCAGTGCCTGTGCTGCGTGCCGAAAAACCGCTTGTCGGCACCGGCATGGAAAGAACTGTGGCAGTTGATTCTGGTGTCACGGTCATTGCCAAGCGCGGTGGTGTCATTGACTATGTCGATGCGAGCCGTATCGTGGTCCGTGTGAATGACGATGAGGTTGCTGATGGCGAAGCGGGGGTTGATATTTACAACCTGACAAAATACACGCGTTCGAACCAAAATACGTGCATTAACCAACGCCCCATTGTCAAAGCTGGTGACGTGGTCGCTCGCGGTGACGTGCTGGCCGACGGTCCGTCGACGGATTTGGGTGAACTGGCGCTCGGTCAGAATATGCGTGTCGCCTTTATGCCTTGGAATGGTTATAACTTCGAAGACTCAATCTTGATTTCGGAGCGCGTGGTCACTGAAGATCGCTTTACCAGTATCCATATCCAGGAGTTGCAGTGTACAGCGCGGGATACCAAATTGGGGCCCGAAGAGATCACAGCGGATATTCCGAATGTCGGTGAGGCTGCTTTGGCAAAACTAGACGAATCCGGCATCGTTTATATTGGGGCAGAGGTGAAGCCTGGCGACATTCTGGTTGGTAAGGTGACGCCAAAAGGCGAAACTCAGCTCACCCCTGAAGAAAAGTTGCTGCGCGCAATCTTTGGCGAAAAAGCTTCCGATGTGAAGGATACGTCTTTACGCGTACCGTCCGGCACCTATGGAACGGTGATCGACGTTCAAGTCTTTACACGCGATGGTGTTGAGAAGGATGCGCGTGCGAAGGAAATTGAAGCGCAGGAACTGGTTCGTGTCCGGAAGGACCTGAATGACGAGTTCCGCATCCTCGAAGACAACGTTTATCAGCGGGCCCGGCGCATTCTCGTTGGTGCGGTTGCGGAACAAGGGCCGAAACGCTTGAAAAAAGGCTCTGAAATAGACGACGCCTATCTCGACAGCCTAGAGCGCAAAGATTGGTGGAAAATCGTCCTCCGTGACGAAGAAGCGCAGTCTCGCTTTGAGGCATTGGCGAAGTATCTGGAAGATCAGAAAAAAGCCTATGACAAGAAGTTCGAAGAAAAGCGCCGCAAGATTACGCAAGGCGATGATTTGGCGCCAGGTGTACTTAAGATTGTCAAGGTGTACTTGGCGGTTAAGCGTCGCATACAGCCTGGTGACAAAATGGCTGGTCGTCACGGTAACAAGGGTGTGATTTCGACCATTGTTCCTGTCGAGGATATGCCGTATTCCGAAGATGGTGAGCCTGTGGACATTGTGCTCAATCCACTTGGTGTACCGTCACGGATGAACATTGGCCAGATTCTGGAAACGCATCTTGGCTGGGCAGCGAAAGGCCTTGGCCTGAAAATTGGAAAGCTGCTCGATGAACAAAAATCGCGGCGCACCATTCAAGGGTTCTTGAATAAGATATACAACCACACCGGTAAGAAAAAGGTATCACTTGACGAGTTGAGTGATGAAGAGTTCTTTGCACTAGCAGATAACCTGAGAGATGGGGTGCCAATGGCGACACCGGCATTCGATGGCTGCAACGAAGATGAAATGCGCCAAATGCTGGAGCTCGCCGATCTGCCAACGTCGGGCCAAATGTGGTTATATGACGGTCGCACCGGCGAACGTTTTGAGCGTCCCGTGACAGTGGGTTACATGTACATGCTGAAGCTGAACCACTTGGTCGATGATAAGATGCATGCCCGCTCGACTGGTTCATACTCTCTGGTCACGCAACAACCGCTTGGTGGTAAGGCCCAGTTTGGTGGCCAGCGCTTTGGCGAAATGGAGGTCTGGGCATTGGAGGCATATGGTGCCGCGTACACGTTGCAGGAAATGCTCACGGTCAAGTCGGACGACGTGAATGGGCGAACCCGGATGTATAAGAACATCGTGGATGGTGATTATCGTATGGAGCCAGGTATGCCTGAATCGTTTAATGTTCTGGTCAAGGAAATTCGCTCATTGGGTATCAACATTGAACTTGAGAGCGATGACTAAACAGACAGGCGCAGTGCAGCCCCACTGACTGCACTGCATCAAGGCACGAGTTAATGGTTACGACTCCATGATCAGGAGAGCGCTGTGAAAGACTTACTGAACTTCATTAAGCAACAGAACAAAACGGAAGAATTTGATGCGATTCGAATTGGTTTGGCATCACCAAGCCTCATTCGCTCGTGGTCATACGGCGAAGTTAAAAAACCGGAGACGATTAACTACCGGACATTCAAACCAGAGCGTGACGGCTTGTTCTGTGCGCGAATTTTCGGCCCGGTAAAAGACTATGAGTGCTTGTGTGGTAAATACAAGCGCTTAAAGCACCGGGGCGTTATTTGCGAAAAGTGCGGTGTCGAAGTGGCATTGACAAAAGTTCGCCGTGAACGTATGGGGCATATTGAACTGGCAAGTCCAGTGGCGCACATCTGGTTCCTCAAGTCCTTGCCATCGCGCATCGGCTTGTTGCTGGACATGACGCTGCGCGAAATCGAGCGTATCTTGTACTTTGAGGCGTATGTCGTTACTGACCCAGGGTTGGTCGAGGAGTTGCACAAAGGCCAGCTCATGACCGAAGAAATGTATCTGGATGCGCTGGAGCAGTATGGAGACGAATTCAAGGCCGAAATGGGGGCTGAAGCAATTCGCAGTCTTTTGATGGATCTCGATCTTGAAGCCGAAGCGAAGCGGATTCGTGAGGCATTGCCCGAGACGAATTCCGAAACAAAGATTAAGAAACTGACTAAACGTCTGAAGTTAATTGAGGCGTTTATCGAATCGGGCAACCGGCCTGAGTGGATGATTCTGGAGGTACTTCCAGTCCTCCCACCGGACTTGCGTCCACTTGTTCCGCTGGAAGGGGGACGGTTCGCCACATCAGATTTGAATGACCTCTATCGGCGCGTCATTAACCGCAACAACCGTTTGAAGCGGTTGCTTGATTTGAATGCCCCCGACATCATTGTTCGCAACGAAAAGCGGATGCTTCAAGAAGCTGTTGATGCGTTGCTTGACAACGGTCGCCGTGGTCGTGCCATCACTGGTGCCAATAAGCGCCCATTGAAATCACTGGCTGATATGATCAAAGGGAAACAAGGACGCTTCCGGCAAAACCTCTTGGGTAAGCGAGTCGATTACTCGGGGCGTTCAGTGATCGTTGTCGGGCCGACATTGCGATTGCATCAGTGTGGTCTGCCGAAAAAAATGGCACTCGAACTCTTTAAGCCATTCATTTTCGGAAAGTTGGAGAAGCGTGGCCTCGCAACCACCATCAAGGCGGCTAAGAAAATGGTGGAGCGAGAGGAACCTGTGGTATGGGATATTCTCGACGAAGTGATCCGTGAGCATCCTGTACTACTGAACCGTGCGCCGACCTTGCACAGATTGGGGATTCAGGCGTTCGAACCCGTACTGATCGAAGGTAAG
>RFGJ01000643.1 GCA_003696665.1 Gammaproteobacteria bacterium
ACAGCGGGGAGACGTCCTTTGTAGCAAGGGACCTGAAGTTACCGTATCCTTTCTACCAGAACTCACGTGCTGCTTTCTTTGGGGACGCCATGTATGTCCCGATGAACGTTTCTCATTCTGATACAGTCTATGTCGTGGATTTGAGAGGGGACAGCCTTGCTACCAAATTGCTGGTTGAAGGCTACAACAACAACACCTCTCTCTTTGTCCACAAGGATCGACTCTTCGTTGGCACGAGAGATTCGCTCTACTGTTTCACTCTTGACGATCCTCTTCATCCGCAGCGCAGATGGGCCTTTGGTGGCATCAAGGGCGGTTCGGCATCGTTCCACCACCTGAAGATCGTGGGCGATTACGCCTACATTTCGGACAACAATGCTGATGGCAGCGTGATTGCAGTCATCAGCTTGAAGGACATTGACAATCCAGTACTGGTCAAAAAGATCAAGATCAAAGGCGTGAGCCCACGATCACTTGCGATCGATGGTGGCTACTTGTACGTGGCAGACCGCAATGCGCCATACATTGAGGTTTACCGCATTGGCTCGACGGAGAAGGTCCCGTCGCTTAACGTCTCGCAGTTCCAGGCTGACGAGATCAATTCCAAGATTGTACAGACTACGGACATCATTGCCGAGGAGACAGTGACGGACACCATCAAGACGAAAGGGATCATCACGCCCAAGTTCTGGATGCATGGAGGCAAGCCGTTGGACAAAGACGACAATCCAGGCTTCTTCAACGCCAACTACGTATCCATCCATGCCGGCCTGAACACGCCGCCTTATGGTTCGCCCTTCTTTGTCAGTGGCGGCAAGAAGCCGTGGGACTACTACTTCCTTGTCCAAACATCGAATACGCCAACGAAAGGCGGTGCGCTGCTTGTCAAAACGAACCAAAGCAGCGGCTCCGGCTGGCAGGTCGAGATCGACAGTGCCTATTCGCAGCAGAGCACGTCCTGGCCTGTATGGGCTTTCTGGGTACGTGGTGTCAAGTGGGATCAGAACGGCAACTTTGGCGGTCACTACAGGGTCCACAACCGACCGCTCTTCGGCTGGGGCACCTGGTCGCCGCTTGAGCTCTACGTCAAGCTGTGGGATACAGGTGACTGGCAGTGGATCAAGTATCCCAACACACGCGATGATGGGGGTGCGCCTACGAGTATCGTCAGCACTGATGCCAACGGGTATGTCAAGCTGCATCCTGTGGAATACAACAGAGGCACGACAGCCACCATCACTGATGGCGGAGCATCGGCTTCAGCATCCAACGTCAAGTGGCATTACACGCGTGTCGGCAATGAGGTGACCTACCTGCTCTCGTTCGACATTGCAGGAACTGGCACGCAGAAAGTGTACGAGGTGACACTGCCTTTCGATGCTACGAACACGCTTATCCTGGATCAGATGCAGGCAAGTGCTGTGAATGTCAATACTCTGAGCCCTCTTGGTGTGCTCATTGACGACAGTGACGGCGACAAGAAGCCGAACATCACTGTAAACATCCCTTCAGGGAACACGGGCCGGATTGACATTGAAGTGCACTACAGAGCAAACTGATGCACCTACATACCCAGACAACATAAAAACACAAAATGGTAACACGATGGGGAAAATATTGGGGGGCATATTTGCCCCCATAGTTGATTTGTTTAAACACATCTTTGATTTCATGATCAACTTAAGAAAACAGCGGCGAGTTGACTTTGAGACACTTGCTGCAAAATATGATGCCTTGATAGAAAAGCAAGAACGAAAGATAGAGTCGTTGGAGCGGCGCATCGAGAACCAATCTCGAAGGATTGACTATTTGCAGGATGCGTTGGATAACATCTCCAACAGGACGCTTTCCGTTCTCTCTTTGCCATGGCCAACATGGATCAAGCTGCTCAAGCCTGACGAGCAGATTCTCGTATTGTACAACAGCAAGTACGAGAAATTATTCCAAATCAATCAGACGCCTGCTGGTCTTCCAATGCGAACGGTCCATGGGGAGGAGGTGTTCGAATACATGGAACGCATTGAGAAGCTCAATGCCGTAGGCAACAGTCCTGCTATTTACTTCTTGCGATTGCGCCACTTCAACAACATAGAGGAGGACTTGCTTGTCCTCACCTGGCCTATCGACAGTCAAGAAGGGGCCAAGTTCATAGGTAGCATTGGCATTCCTGTGACCAACAGCTTTCTGGACATAATCAAGAGTCACTTTAAGGAATATGACCAAGATGAGCAAGATACTGACAGAGCTTGAGCAAGTGCGTCGTCGCGTTGAAGATCTCATTGAAGGGCGCTATGTTGACCTTGTTGATCAGCTGCCACGCCACGATACCAAGAGGTATCATACACGCAGCCTTGCCGACATCGACACGGTAGTGATTCACCACAGTGGGACCAAGGGAGGTGATCCTTTCGCCTTTGCGCGTTTCCACGTAGAGCATCACAACTGGCCTGGCATCGGGTATCACTACGTGGTGGGCAAGGACGGCATCATCTACAAGACAAACGATCTTCACACGAAGAGCTATCACGTCGCTCGTCACAACACACACACTGTAGGCATCTGTCTTGTAGGCAACTTTATGCTGGAAGAGCCATGTCGGTTACAGCTCCTTGCAGCAGCGAGAGCGGTGACGCTTGTCTTTGATGAGGTGGGTCGCACCCTTGCCATCAAGGGGCACAGAGACTTCAATAAACCGACCTGTCCTGGAGAAAATATCGACCTCGAAAGAATCAGGCATCTTATTTGAGAAACCCATATCTTTACAAAAACTGACGTCATGAAGAAGCTTCTGACCCTCATCACCGCGCTTTTGGCAGTCACCTGCATTTTGGCGCAGGTGGATTCTTCGGTGTACGACAACACCAAGGAGTTCGTGGACACCATTGGCAATGCGCCCAACGACATGTTGGGGCTTTACACCTTCATCTTCAGCATCATCCTTGGCGTGCTGACCAGTGAGACTGTCAAGCTTCTGCCCTTCTACGGGAAGATTGACAAGTTTGTTACGTACATCGCCTATGCTCTTGCCATCATCGTCGTCTTTGTCGTCTTTGGCGTGGACATCAACTTTGCCTGGACAGCCTTGCTGACCATCATTTCGGGTCAGGGTTACTATCAAATCAGGAAGAAAAAGGAAGAGTGATGGCAGTACCGAAGGTCAAGCGACATTTTCTGGTCAGCGCCACCGAAGTGGTGATCGTGCACCTTTACCATCGCCACCATCGTGGCGTCGTGGAGCTGCTGCTGACAGCACAGGGAGGCAAGCCCACCCTTGAGGATGCGGCCAATGCCCTTTCGATCAAGCTGAAGCGGCCCATCCGTCCGGAATGGATTGACGCCATCAGCGAGGTCGGTGTGCGGCATCAGCCATACGAGCCCATCAAAAAAGTGGATGCCGAATGATAGGACGAATCGATGTACAAACAGGCGTTCTCGTCATCGAGGACTCTGTCACGCTGAAGAACGCCATCCTGGCGCCGACGGCGTATGACCTGATCTCCGTCACGCTGC
>RFGJ01000644.1 GCA_003696665.1 Gammaproteobacteria bacterium
AAAAAATGATATTTACCATTAGGCGCGTGTGCAATACTATACTCCCACTACGATTGACAATAATCTCAGGATTGACTATAAACTCTCCGGGCTCGGGAGGGGGGAGAAGAGGAGGAGAAGCAACTCATGTCCGACAATCGCAAAACTCCGAACCAGAGTACCCTCGCGCCTCGTCGGTTTGCTCGGTTGCTGAGCAAAGACGAAATGCGCTATGTGCACGGCGCGTGTGCCTTTAATGGGTTCACAAAGGTCGTCGATCATGGTTCAAATGACGATGCGTGTGACAACGATCCGCTCATTCTGCGTTAGTTCTTGCAAGATTTAATGTTTAGAGTGGCGGGGTCGACCTGTAATGGTCGGCCCTTCTACGTAATATGATGTTCTCGTGAATATACTAATTATAACTCATCATAAAGATCTTCATGCGGCGTTGGCCTCATGGTTTCTTGAATCATGCATGAACTGTCGCACTAATTTGTTTTTTTCAGAATTTTTATTGTCCTGCGCCGGGCCCATATTTGGTAAATCAAGTGTCTTCGTTACAGGAGGCACTAAGGAAATAACGCCTGAAAGCGCTCTCAGATATTGTTGTTCGCCGGCGGGGAGTTGGCTTTCTGATGGAGGTGATGAGAGAGTGGTCTGGTTTCGGCGTCTGCGCCCGGTCAAGCTTCCTGAGGAGTTACCCGCCAATGACCGGGCGATTGCAGAAACTGAATTCCGATATTTCATGGAGGGATTGTGGTGGCTTCTTGATCGGAACTGCTTCTGCGTCAACCCCGTTTCGGGGCGGCTCCGGAGCAGCAACAAACTTCTCCAACTAACTGTAGCCGCTCGTGTGGGGTGGAACCTCCCGCCGACGATTTTTTCTCACAATCCCGAAAAAATCAGGGCATTTTTCCATGAGCATCAGGAAAGTGGAGTAGTCTACAAGCCTTTTCATCCCTATGTGTGGCATCATGAGGACGGTAGAGTTGAGGCTACCCACACGGCCGTAGTGCGCGCGTCGGACCTGGATGACAGCGCCGGGCTTCATCTTTGCCCCGGTATCTATCAGAAGCGCATTGCAAAACGA
>RFGJ01000645.1 GCA_003696665.1 Gammaproteobacteria bacterium
AATTGGGCAATTGGTCAACCTCAAGCATTTGAATTTGGGTTTTAACGAATTGACGAGTATTCCTCCTGAAATTGGGCGGTTGGTTAACCTTGTTTCTTTACATTTGGGTTTTAATGAACTTACAAGCATTCCCCCTGAGATTGGACAGTTGATTAACCTCCGATATTTGAATTTGGCTTCAAACCGATTGACAGGTCTGCCTGTGGAAATCAAAAAATTAACTAATCTGGAGAAGTTGTATCTGAATGATGGTAACTTCATCCCCGAACATGAACAGGAAAAAATTGACCAACTGTTGCCCAACTGCAGCGTTTATTTTGAGTGACAAACATCTATACCCGTTACGAAGTGATTTGGGAAAAATAAATAAAAGCATTGCCTACTGTCCTGAAGTTCAAGGTCAGCAGGGAATACAATTCTTCTTTGTATGCTTTAGTGTTTTCCAATAAAAGAAACAATTACTTCTCGAAACTTATCATAAGTATCATAATAGACAGGGCTTATTGCTTCTTTTTGGAGAAATTGCCAAAGTCACTCTATCAAGTTGAGATTAAGTGAATAAGGAAGCAAGTAAACAAACTCAATGCGCTGGTTTTTTGCCCATTGTCGCAACCACGTGCATCAGTTGTAGCTCGCATTGTCACAAATGACATAAATCTTCTTGGGTGTTTCTTCAGCAGCTTGCGGCAAAGCCGCTGTGTGGATTGTGCATTGATCCTGTCGGCTATGTCATATACTACATGCTCGGGCTTGATGGCCCGTACCGTGCCATTGTTGTTCACCCGACGGCGGCCACTATTGCTCGGCATAGCAAAATCTTTCCCCGCGCGGATCCAACCATGCATCCAGCCCGTATTGTGCGTCGGATGCGTCCCATTGTCCCTGATATGAAGATAAAGTAATTTGTATCAGGTTCAGGCTTGTTTCATTATCTCTGCTATTCTTGAAGGGGTGTCAAACCAATATTCCTGATACCCTTTCGGCGCTTGATTTGCATCCTGGGTATATAGGAGCAGATAAACCCGCACGGTAAAATCATTATAAGAGAAAACTCTCTGTTTTCCTGCCTCGTCCAGGAAGAGTTTACAATAGCCATCTATTTTGTACTGGTAGGTGGTATGTTGCAAGCCCTTCGGGTCCACAAAAACTATGGCGTACTGGTCGCCTTTCTGCAACCAGAAGATGAAATCCGGAATAAACCGGCGAATTCGATTGCTTTGAGGATCGTAGTAAGGGATGTAAACCTCGTCCAGAGTCTCATCGATCTTGCTGAAGGCCCACCAATCAAGACTTTGAAAGCCGTCTTCGTTATTCTGTAAGTAAGTTTCCAGCGCATTTAGAAATTCAACTTCGCTGGAGTGGCGAATGACGTGTCGGATCCAGTCGATACGTTCATTTTCAGAAATCAGTATGGGAACGTAGTAGTGAGAGGCAATCCGTTTGATATGCAGCTTCTGCCCCTCATGGCTAAAAATTGTATCACTCTGTATGGCCCGAGCTGCATCCAACATCTCCTGAAAACTAAGCTGGCGGGCTTCATAACGCTTCTGAAGTTCAGCAACATGGTTGGGGGCTTCCGTAATTTGGTGGATTTTGGTCTTTAGTTCGGTAATATCCTCCAAGAAGACCTTGATGTGCCGAAAGTGACGGATTTCGTTTTCGAGGAGCTTCAGGCCATCGGCTTCTTCCGGAATTACCTTGAAGTAGGCAAACAGGCGGGAGAGTAGAAGGTCAATCTGCCCGTACTGGCGTTGGCCATTGGTGGTAAAATACTCACCAGGCTGATCCAGGCAATGCTTGAGCAATGCAATATCCCTCGGCTTGGCGTGGTGGTGGCTGAGCAGCAGCCGTGGGTCGCCTAAGTAGCTTACATAATGGTGGAGCCGTTTTAATTCCTGCTCGTCAATTTCAAACTTGCGCGGCTTACTATCCTTTACTACAGGTTGCTTGGCCTGCCGATAGTGAGGAATGAGCAAGGGCTTGCCTGCCACAGCTTCACTGTTCACCTCAAGGGCAAGTTCGTGTTCGGCCTCGCGCCTTTTCTCTTGGTCCAACTGCTCAATTACTGTCTGCAGGGCATTGCGATTGGTGCCGAAGATGAACAGAGTCTCCAAGGCGGGAGCCTGGTCGCTAAAAGCGCGGTAGGTATTCTCATCCACTAACCCCGCATTGTAAAGGGAGACCAGCCGCCGACGATAACCAGGCAAGGGTTCAATGCGTACGCCGCGGCCTATCGACTGGAGGATGAATTTTTTCGCTTCGGTTCCTGTGCCTATGTTGATGTAGGTAATGACATTAGGCCGGTTGGAATCCCAGCCTTCGTAGAAGGTACGGGAGCCCATGAGGATGTTGATGGGCGAATTCTCTTCGTTCAGACGGCGGAAGAAGCCTTCGTCTTCGTAGCCTTCGATAATCTCGTAGCCTTCCAGCTTATTTTTTTCCAACCAGCTGGAAATATCGCCGATCTTGACAAGGGCGAAGGGCTGATCGGCACTCTTGAGCTTGAAGGCCATCTCTTGGCGGTTTGATGGCCGCAGAAGCACCTCAATGCCGCCTGGTGCCGGCGCGTTGTATACGAGCCGGCGCAATTCGGCTTGGGTAATCATATCAAAGAGAGATTGATCGGCCTGAAAACGATCCCCCTCAAACAACCACTCTGGACCTTCGACCAATTCCGCCCATAATTCTGCTCTGGCCGTCTCCCACACCCCTTCGTCTATATCCCCCTGGCCGATGCGTTCCAATTCGCGGAAGAATAGGATCAAATCTGGATCTTTCTGATCGTCTTTGATGTTGACGGTATTTACCAGCGTAAGCATCAAGGGACGGTGATAAGCCTGCAGGTCTTGGGGCAAAGATTCCTGAGCATTGCGGGCATAGGCCAACATCAGGAGCGCCTTAAGCACCACGCGCTGCTTCTCCGCCCCGGTGTAGTCCTCCTTGTCCTTGAAAGCGCGGTTTTCTTGTTTGAGGATGGCGATGTGCTTGCCGTAGCCTGCACGCACGAACTCCGAGAGATTGAAATTGTAGGCTGTGGTCAGAATGTCCCGGGTGTCGGTGAAGGTGGCCGAGAAATTGAACAGAAAGCCGTTGCGGGAAAGAATGCTATAAATATGCTGGCGCTTGGATTCTGTCCTGTCGCCCTTGTGAGCCTCGTCCAGCAGTACATACCACCTGCCATTATTTTCATAATTATGGAAGTCCACAATGCGTTCCTTCTGCTCGTCACCCAGGTTGTCGGCGCGGTAGAAAAAAACGGTAATTTCTTTTGTGTCCACAAGTGGGAAAAGCATGTGCAATCTATCCGGATAGTTTTTGAGATCCTCCAGATGGATATGGAAGTCGGGGTGGCCTTCGTTGAACTCCGCCACGAGGGCTTTGAGCTGCTCAAGCAGGTCATCCCGGGTGGTGAGGATCAGCACCGGATGCTTCGGAATCTCTCCGCGCTGCATGAGCTGCCAGAGCACTTCGACAAGCTTGATAAGCACCAGACTCTTGCCACTCCCGGTGGCCATCCAGAAACCCATGCGGTTAATGAAGTGGAGGTAAGGGATGTTTCCGTTTAGGGATGGGTAGTATTCCTCCAGCAATTTGTTCACCGGCATGTCCAAATCCTCTTCTAACCCGTTGTCCTGGTACCACGCCCACAGCCGCTCCTTACGCTTCGCGTTAGTCTCCACCGGTTCGTCGGGTGCGTAATTGTCGAAGTCCTCGTAGTATTTCCACAGGGCCTTGAGGGCGTATTGCAGCGCCTCCTGCTGGTAGTCCCACAGATGCTTGGTGCGCGAAAAAGTCGCCAGGTCATGATCCTGCCAGGCGGGGGGCAGGTCGGCGAAGGGGAGATCGGTGATGATGTCTTGCAAGGTGTGCATGTTTATCCTGCTCTTTTAAGGCTCAAAGACCCATAGTTCATTCTGTCTCTGCCGCTGTAATACTCGCCTTCGAGCTGTCCTTCCTCGTTCAGTCGTAGGACCGCTGTCCCTCTGTGAACGTGCATCGTGGGCAATGCATTTGGTTTAGGCTCGTTTCTGTATTCGTAACTCAGGATAATTCCTTCAGGCTGATTAAGGAGCAGCGAAGCGGTGAGACTGTGCGATCTCGAGCTTTCGGTTTCCATAGTGATGCTTATATGTGTCCATGTCTGCCGGATATGAATATGACCGGAAAAATCTTCATTGTATGTTGAGCTATGTCCTTTAGCGCTCCAACGCCCATTAAGGTCTGGAACTTTGACAACACCTACTCTATGCAACCATTTGTGGCGCCATAGTCTCTTATCGAAGAGCGTGTTAAGTGCTCCAAATACACCCATTACTGAAGGTGCTTCTGCCCACCATGGCCATTGTGTGCCGCAATTTGTCAAGACAATTGTCAAGACAAGATGAATGCCATATGCTATGGCAACCGACAAAAGGGCCAAAAAAACAACGATATTCACCCTCTCCTTGGAATCTGTAGCATATGGATGCATTTCTACTATCACTAATGGTTCCAAAGATGTACCATAAATTTCAAGAAGCGCCTAGCCTTTTCTTCACTCCACTGTTCTGGTGAGTCTCCAAACAAATCGTCCTGTTCGTTCTGACAACGGAACCAACTCAGGTCAGTTTGAAGCAACCACTTTACAACGCTGCAGAAAGTATCTTGGAAGGTTCCGCCAAACTTGCTATCAGGAACGTTGTAGAGAAGACACTCAAGGAAATAAGAGGGAGCAAGGTCTTGCGGCGCACCCTGCTTAATAAGATATGTCCGTGCGTTCTTGAACATGCGAATTGTGGGTTTGTACCGTTCATTCGTCTTCTGATTTTTAGTTGCACCATTTTGATAATGGAGCTTGGGGTAATTGATCACCCAGCGGCCTTCGGATGGCACGTAGAAGCTCATGCCTTCTATGTAATCATCTTCGGATCTTGGATTGGGCGGGTATTTTCTGTACTGGAGGCAAACCACCACATCTGCCGGAAGGTATGGTGTTTGAACCTTTAGCGTTTTTCTTCCCCGTCTAACCCTTGAAGCTCCATAGTAGTCCGTAAGAGCTCGTTCGACATCGCTGTAGAAGTCGTTCCAAGTGTAGTTTGATTTAACAAAGCCGAACCTCCGCTTTTGTTCTGCAGTCAAATTGTTCATCAACACGGAATTGAGCTGAACAACAACATCTACGTCGCTATCGCCAGGAATGTTTGTGCTGTTTTTGTAGGAACCCTGAAGGTACACCTCTGGTTTGCCCTTAGGCCATTCGTAGCGATCTAGTGCTGCCCGGATAGATTCATGTGTTTTCTTTGCAGTACTGATTGATCCCTGCTGGGACCATCCCTCAAGTTGACTTTCAAGAATTGGCATAGCATCCGCTCTTTCTTACCACCAAATTAATGGTTTGCTCATTTCCCAAGGCAGGCTTTGCAGGTCCACGGTGGTGCCGTCTTCGAACTCGACCGTGCCGGGTTGAGTGGGGTCGTTTTCGGCCGGGTGGATGCGGCGGATCCACTTGCCCGTGAGGCAGGAGAGGGTCTCGGCCCGGTCTATGTCGGGGTAGAGTTTGCTCAGATCCACCCGGATTTCGTTCTGCTCCGTGTCCATCTCCATCACCGGCTCGCCGGTTTCGGCGTTGTCCAGCATCTTGGGGTCACGCAGGAAGACGTACTGGGTGTAGGGGTCCTGCAAGAAGAGGGGCTCGTCCTCGTCCCGGTAGTGGGCCTTGCGCAGGACCTCTTCGTACTGCTCCAGGCGGAAGTACTTGAAAAAACCACCTCCTTGCCAATTTACAGATTTTGAAATTCCTAATTCTTCGCCTGAAAGCACTTTTTTCATTCTTGGAAGAGTGACTTCGTCAAACTGTGCTCCCATCTCAATTCCAATCCATTTGCGTCCGAGCTTTTGAGCTACAGCAGAGGTAGTGCCCGATCCTAAAAAGAAGTCGAGAACTATCTCTTTTTCTTTGGATGTGGATTTCAAAACCCTAAAAAGAAGGTCTTCTGAGTTTTCTGTTTTAAAGCCCCAGTTGGATGAGTAACTGGATATATCTGTCCAGTCAGAGCCAACTGTTGTATATTTGCTCAGAAATAAAGGCTCTTGGCTTGCCTCATCCCATTTCACTAATCCGGCTTTGACGGCTTCATCAAATCCCTTTTGATCTAATACCCATTTTCGTCCTGGCGGGGGATATATTTTCTTTCCGAACACAACTCTTGAAGCATCTCCCTTAACATTTCCTGGCAAATGCATCCGCACCCACCGGGGTTTTGCCTTTTCTTTCTTGAAACCGTGGAAATGCATTTGCGACATTTCTTTTGCATAAAACAGGAGAGTATCATTTGCTGTATGAAACTTTTTGTTCTCGCCTTTCAGCGTTCGGGTACGCCTTACATGGATCTCATTCCGAAAGTTTTCTTTACCGAAAATTTCATCCATTAAACACCGAACAATCCAGTCACCGTTATAATCGGATCGCACGAAAATGCTTCCTGTAAGGGCAAGGCTGTGTTTGGCTAGTCGCAAACGGGGCTCAAGAAGGCTAGCCCAGTTTGCATCTTTGTAGTTCACCAAATAATCAAAATCTCCACCATTGCCCAGGTTAAAGGGGGGATCAATGTAAATTGTTTGGATTCTCTCCCGAAACTTGGGCAGCATTGTGTTCAGCGCCTGGTAGTTCTCGCTGTTCACCAGCCAGCCATCCAAGGCCTGGTCCAGGTGGTCGAAGAGGGCCAGGATGGCCGTCTCCAGGTCGGGGAAGTGCTTCGTGTCAATGGGCAGGTACTGGTAGCGCTCGTGGAGGCGCTTGCCCATCAGGTCGGTCACCCACACCTGCTCCGGCGTGAAGTCCTCCTCCACCATGCCCAGATCGCGCCATTCCTGCACCTGGGCTTCCATGCCGGCGTGGGCGAAGAGGCGCTCCAGCACTTCCATGCCCCCTTCCTGCGCCGCGATGCGGTCCAAGGTGATCACATAGTGGCTGCCCAGCACGAACTTGGGCTTGTTCCAGATGCGCACCAGCTCGTCCTCGAACTGGGCGATGAAGTCAATGATTTTGTAGGCAATTTCCTTGAGCACCTGAAGCTGACGAATGCGTTTCTCTGTCCAGACTGTCCCCTGACGCTGCGCCGGTTCAAATACATACTGGTACAGCCACAGGTTGAACTGCTCCTGCAGGAACCGACGGGCGTTCTTGTTGATGAAGAAGTCCACCTCGCTCTGGCGCTCGAAGAGGCGGAAGGCCCGCTCCAGCGTCTCCTCCGAGGGTACCTGCGCGGTGTACCTTCTGAGCCCCAGGGCATCCTTGATGGCCCTGCGGATGTCGTCAATCTTTGTCTTACGATTATTTTCCGAGTAAGCCACGCTGAAAACCAGCGTGCCGTCCTCCCGCCGCTTCTTGAAGGTGAAAACCAACGCTCGTTTCTCGTTGGCCCGCTTGTGTTCCAGGGTGGAAACGTCGAAGAAGAAAAGGAAGTCGTCCACCTCCACCGCCATGCTGCGGAAAAGGCGGTCGGTTTTCACGTAGTAGAGCATGTGGGTCTTCCAGAAGAGGGCCACATCCCGGTCGTCGGTGTAGACTTTCTCGTACACGTGCTCGTGGGGCGGCGTGAAGCGGAAGTAGATGGAGCCGGATTCGGAGAAGTAGCGGCGGAAAAAGGTATAGAGCCGGTCGAACAGCTCCTCGCGGAACTCGGGAAAGGGTTCCAATGCCCGTTCGATGTCTGCATTCAGGCGGGGAAAGACCCCCTTCTCGTAATAGCACGATTTGATACGCATCAGGTTGACGAAGCCGGATTCGCCCTCCACCTTTGCGCCGACGAATACGTCACGCAGGGCATTGAAAAAACGTTCCTCTTTGGTCATTGCAAGAGTAATTTTCTATGAAATGGGCGGTACTTTTTCTGATCGAAAGTGAATGCTCGATCAGGCGTTCAGAAACATGGACCTATAATGAGCATGAGACCTGCAGGAAGTAAGGTACGGATGCAAATCTGCAGATTTTGTACTGAATGGTCGGTGCTTTTTCAGATTTTTGTCGCTTTCTCCTACAACTCCCCCCTCAAAAACCTTCCCGTATAGCTCGCTTCCACCTGCGCCACCTGTTCGGGCGTGCCGGTGGCGACGACCTGGCCGCCGCGGTCGCCGCCTTCGGGGCCCATGTCGATGATGTAGTCGGCCACCTTGATGACGTCG
>RFGJ01000646.1 GCA_003696665.1 Gammaproteobacteria bacterium
CCGGGGACGCGCCCACTCGGCGCAAACGCTTCATCCTGTCAACGTGCCGTACAAAAAGCCCCTGCACACGCCCAACGTGTGGCTCAGCGGCAGCGGCGGTGACTGCACGACCACCACCGCCAACCCGTTACTCACTTTGCATTTCGCGCCCGCTTTCGCGAGCGGTGAAGCCGCTGTCCGCTGCAACCGGGGTTGGGCAGATTTCTATGGCAACCAGTGAAGTGTTGAGATAATTAGACCAAAGACTTCTCTTTCCTTTTGTTCGTCGCACGGGGCAGGAGGTGTTGCAAACATCATGGGGCTAGTGGAGGCCAGTGTGAAGTTTACGCTTATGCAAACGCTATCCCGTTCTGTTGAATAAGCTTCCCACTCATAAAATGTACCTGCCGCGCCTTGTTTGCTTGTTTGATACAGAAAGTTGATGTCATTGATTGGTGTTTGAAGCGACTGCGAAAAATCACCAGGTAGCATTTCATACGGACTTTTGCATTGCTCAACGTTTTTGGACACAAAAACTTCCATAAAAGAATAGCACGTTTTTTGGGTAACTGGCAAATTAATTTGAAGAAAAGGTTCTTTTTGTTGTGCCAACACCGTTGAGCCTGGAGGATACATGAATTCAAATTGGTACTCAGGATCGCTCCATGAAGTCCAATTCAGAGGTTTGGGACTTTGCACAACTTCTGGGAACCATAGCGATGGAGCCAACTGTTCTGGTTGTGTTGGCTCAACGGTTGGCTGAATAGTGTACTCTGTCGTTGCTGTAAACGATGGTAATAACATAGATGATGGAGTACTTGGGATGGTGTGACCGTGTGTAGAAATCGGCCGCAAGGGAGAGGCAGGGATGCAGCTACATAGAAAGGCCAGAATACAAATTCCAGGCAATATAATCTGAAGTCTCTTCATCCTGAAGACATCCTTGTACTATGCGTGTTTTGCCCAACGTGAGCGTTAGCGGCAGCGGCGGTGACTGCAAAACCACCACCGCCAACTCAAACCAAACTTTGCAATTCGCACCCCAATTCGCGCGCGGCGTAGCCGCTGTCCGCTGCACGCATTGTTGGGCGTGCCGACCAACCCTACACCCCTCCGAAGGCCTCACCGGACGCCGCACCCCAAG
>RFGJ01000647.1 GCA_003696665.1 Gammaproteobacteria bacterium
GGCCGAGCCGAACTCGCTGTCGCCCACCACCTCCACTTGGGCCCCTGCGGGCATCAAGCGGCGCACGTAGGCCAGGAGAGCGCACTGGACCCGGGCCTTGCTGTGGCCCTTGGCATAGGGCACCCAGGTCCAGGCAATGGGCAAGGCCCGGCGTCGATAGGCCAGGGCCACCACCAGCCACTGATGGCCAGTACCCACCTTGGTGGCATCCAGGATGAGACGGACCACACCGCTGCTGCAGTGGGCTGCCATCAGCAACGCCCGGGCCATGGGCTCATACCAGTCCCGTACCCGGACGGCCCGGTTGTGTACGAATCGCCGCAGCCGTCTCTCCTTGCTCAGGCTCAATGCCTGGCCGGGCATCTTGGCGGCCGCCCGATGCAGGTGAACGCTGCGGCTCAGGAAAATTCCCACCATCAGCCAGCTCAGATTGCGCAGCCGAGTCACCCGCTCATGTGGCCGCATCTCCTTCAACTTCGCCATCATGGTATGATAAAGTCGGGTGGCGGTCATTTTCTCCCCTCCTGATGCTGATTGGGGTTGTCTCTTCTAATCATACCAGCATCAGGGAGGCAATGGCCGCCACCTTTCGTCAAAGTGTCCGGTAGCTAGATCGATATTCTTCACTGGTTTCCACGGAACAGGACATCTCCAGACGGATGCTCATTGTCTTGGCTCTGGGACCGGCCTTGCGACAACATTGGACTTTCTGATCAGTGAAAGACGCGGTGCTGTCATGGAGAAATCGGCTACCAACGAAGGAAGAAGTATTCACTAGCGGTTTGGGTACACTTGAGTTCCCTCCAAATTTCAAGTTGATTTGTTCCTTGACGGCATCGCTCGTTGTCGGAGGTTTGCAGTCTGATCGTGCTGAAAGCTTAAGAAAGGATGGCTTGGGGTGACTACCGGGAAAGATCTTTGGCACTCTCGACTATGGGACATTGTACTTGCTTGCGCTCTGTTCGTGCTGCTAAGTGGTGCTCTTTTTCAGATTTGGCACATTGGTTTACAAGAGTGGTGGCGCACATCAGGAAGTGGCAGTACGATCGGGATGCTTATAGTTGTTCTGAAACTCCTACACGGTCGGTCCAGCCTTCGGGAGAAGAGACCGATAAGCCAAGGGCAGTCATGTCTGACCGGCTTGATAGTGTCTCTGATTCCTGCAATCCATCTTTTAATCTGGTGGTTTGCAGAGGCAAATTCCGCTGGAATAGGCCAAATTGTGGCGCAGGGTGCAGTTGATATTGGCACCACAGTGGCAGTGGCGGCCATCTTCTGCGTTTCGCCTGAGAATGCAGACAGTAAGACTAAAATTAAATGACGAGGGAACTTGCCGATTCGACCGTATTCAAATGGGCGAAAAAACATGAACCGCAGAGACTGGGCCACGGTATTGGCGATCCTGTTTGCGGCGCTCGGCCTCACCATGGCTATCCTTGATATACGCAACCGAAGACTTCAGGCATGGTGGATTGCCCAGGGCGCCCAAGCCATTGGAATGTTCGCCATCGCCGTTCGAATTTCATCCAGATGAGTCTCCTGCAAAAAGGCCTTTCTGAACCATGAAGAACGCAAAGAGCGCAAAGATTTTCTCTGGAGAACCTTCGCGTCCTTCGTGTTCTTTGCGGTTTTCGCAGTGAACTCATCCAGATGGCTTACGCGCCACGGGCGGCGCGGCCTTCCCTGCAGCGCCGATTGGTTCTTCATCCTACTGCTTCTCGTACACATGTCTTCGTGGATACCCGGAGCCGAGAACTGGAGTGCCCCGCGTCGTTCAGAGGTTCGTGATGGATATTCTGAGTATAGGCCTGGTGTTCCTTTTCTCTTTTATGAGGATAAATTTCGGAATGAAGAGGGTGTATATGCCGGCAGGCGCGGTTCCGAATCGTTATGGACGGGTAGGCTCCTTCGCTTTGCCTGCGGCAGCCGGTTGTTGCACGCCAAATGAACAAAAATGAGACAGTTGTCAACCTGCTTGCTCGCGGCTATGTTGTTTGGCTTTCTTCTCAATCAGCCACCCCCGACCACGGCCGGCCACGAAACGGCCACGCCTGCCCTTTCCTCTCTCATCGCCATTTCGCTTGTCACCAATCAGAACCCAGATGCTACGAACGCGGCCGATTGGGTCAAGGCCCTCGTCCATGCCTACGCCACAGATACACTGCCGTCTGACATTGAGTTCCCTCTGGCCAACGAAACAACCGACCGGGTGCGCACCATTCCAGGTTTTCAGCACAACGTGGTGGTGAGCTGGCTGGACCCGCTGA
>RFGJ01000648.1 GCA_003696665.1 Gammaproteobacteria bacterium
CATCAGGCATTGAAATATAGGACGCCTGCCGAGTATATTCGAAGTGTTGGTTATGAGGTTCCTCATGTCTCAGTGTCTCAAATGTATTGAACTTGGACAATCGCTGGCACCATATCAAAAAAATCGCTAGGATTGGCGGGCTAAGTGTAATCAGGGAGCAGGGACTCAGGAGTTATTATGACTCAGGTATTGATTGTCGATGACGATGTGCATGTTCTACGTCTGTTGACAGAGATTATGGAGCGTGAGGGGTATCAAGTGCGTCAGGCGAGTGACGGTGCACATGCGCACTTGGCGTTTGCCGAACAGCCAGCGGATCTGGTCATCACAGATTTGCTGATGCCCAATAAGGAAGGTTTGGAGCTGATCCAAGAGCTAAGAGACATCAATCCGGACGTCAAAATCATCGCTTACTCTGGAGGCGGGCAAATGGCGCCTGATGCCTATTTGCAATTTGCCGAGGGCATGGGCGCAAACCGTGTTTTTTCAAAACCCATACCCGTCGACGAACTTGTACAAGCGGTGAAGGAGTTGCTGGCTTAGGTTGTCGATTTCGGTGGATAGTAGCGGATGGTGAACCAGAAACGACTTCCTTTGCCTACCTCACTTTTGACACCAATTTGCCCGCCCAGTAATGTGACCAGTTGTCGGCAAACAATCAGCTTTAGTCGGCCGGCAAAACTACTGTTGGTAAGTCGTGAGCGCTCGGCGAGCGAGTCAAAAAGTGTCTTTTGCGCTTCTTCGGGGATTCCGATGCCGGTATCCACGACGGTAAAACGCACTAGCTGATGTCCTTTTTCGTAGAGCAGGTCCACAAAGACGCTCACTTTCCCCTTTTTAGTGAAACGAATGGCGTTGCCGACCAAATTGTACAGTACCTGCCGTATGCGCTGCCGATCACTGTGACAAGTCAGCGGCACTCGCTCATTAATGTTCCATTCTAATTCTAATCCCTTTGCTTGGGCATGCGGTGCGAGCTCATCAATCACTTCCTGCACCATCACCTTGATTTCAAAGTCAGCTGGAATCAATTTGAGCAGTCCAGCGTCAAGTTTATGAAAGTCGAGCAAGTTTTCGAGGTTGCTGGCGAGGACCTGATGACTCCGGTTGGCGATGTCAAGGATTTCTGTTGGTTCAGGGGGGAGTTTAAATTCTTGCAGTAGTTTCAGCATGCTGGTCACGCTGTTCATGGGCGTTGTGATTTCATCCCCCATTCGTGACAGGAAAGAGGAACGAGTTTTGGGCTGATTCTCCAGAGCATGATATTTCTTCAACAAGTGTTCGTACTGGTGCTTGAGCTTGTGTCGTTTTTCTCTTAGTTTTTCAAGTTCGACATGTTGCTGTTCGGTCATGGATTGTAGCTCATGGAGCGTTTCGAGTAAGGTTTCGCCAGTCTGTTTCCATGGTTCAGGGAGTGTGCTCAGCTTCGCTTTGTCCTTCGCCATGATGGCCTCGACAAACTGTGTTTGGCGACGCGTGCGCAAGCTATCAAGGTGCACCAGCCAGCCGAGCAGAAGCAAGCCAGCCACAATGACGATACCGGTTGTCCACATGGCCCAA
The DNA here is from genome assembly GCA_003696665.1 of Gammaproteobacteria bacterium. NCBI lineage: Bacteria > Pseudomonadati > Pseudomonadota > Gammaproteobacteria > Gammaproteobacteria bacterium. The sequence continues at coordinate 1,561 of RFGJ01000648.1, forward strand.
TGCTGACTAGACCGGATTTCGGAGGCGGGAGGCAACTGTATCGAAAGCTCATATCCGCTCGCTCGCAGTGTTTTGGGGAGTGTTAACGCAATCCATTTGCCTTCAGGCAGTGGATGGCCGGCAATCTGGTCGGCCGATGTGGACTTGCTCAGTTTGACCGGCAGACCCAATTGGGCAGCCAGCCGATCAAGCATGTTTTTGTCAATCGGCTGCCCCGCAATGAACAACAAGCGAGGTTCTCCGGCAATGATGATGGGGGAGCTGACGAGGAATGTAGGCTCACCCCGAAATAACTGAAGCGACTCTTGCTCACGAGCACGTGGTGTGCTCAGCTGTTCAGTGAGCCATTGATTCAGTCCGCCGAAATCATTTCGGGCCGTTTTCTCTCCTGCGATGTGGAGTGTATTGTTCTCTCGCGTGTAAAGCGCAACAATCGGAATATCAAGCGCTTGTTTCCAAGCCAGAAGGGATGTCAGTAGCAATTCGTGTCTGCCCTGCATGACAATGTCTTCAATTTCTGGTGTGCGAGTCACTTTTTGCAATGCGTACAACTTAGCCAGCCATCTATCTAAGATCTCTTGAGCGCGTTTTTGCTGCAGTTGATGTTCACGTTGTTCCGTTCTCAAGAGGTTTTCTGCCAAGCGTGATTGCGACTGATACACGCCGATACTCAGCACCACGATCAGCAGCGTGGGCAGTGCAAGGATTTTGATAAGATTGAGCAAGCTTCTCCCCTCCCTAAATTGTGACACCCTTGGCTTGACTGTATCGGTGATGGCCAAGTTGTTCTGCCGACTTAATCATTTGGGTTAAAAACGTGTTGGCAGGCGCATTTTTCTTATACTTTAGTGCTTGTTGACAAATAAATCCGTTAATTACGTCAATTTCTGTTGCTCGGCCATGGTGAAGATCCTGGTGCATTGAACTGTAGTTGGCCGCGGTTTGGCTTGCCACCTGTTGTGTCCAAGTCAGAATCTCCGCTGCCGACATCCGTTGTCCGACGGCTTTGGCAATCGCTTCAATTTCGTTCGCGAGCGTTTGCCATAGCGTATAAACTTCAGGCGTACGCAAAGCGCCATTGGGACAGTTTAGCAAAGCAGAAATCGGGTTGATGAGGGCGTTGACGGCGAGTTTACGCCAGCGCATGGATTGAATATGCTCAGACCAGCCTGTTAACAACTTACAGTGAAGTGCGTTCATCATGAACTCTTTAGTCGGTTCGTCCGTTGGTAATAGGGCACCGAGCCAGCCTTCTCCTTCCCCGGTCTGAATAAAGCCGTTAGCCGTTGAACCGCGCATGGCCGCGTGTGAATGCACCAGAAAATAAATTTGGGAAGGAGATAAGCTTTGACGGACGATTTCCGTATGCTCGTATCCCATTCCATTACACGCAATTACCACGCGTGTCTTTGGTGTGATGCGCACTCGCCAAGTACTTAGGGCATGGCTGAACTGATAGCCCTTGGTGCAAAATATGACGATCTCAAATGGCGTCCCGTCATCCTCCGACAAGGACCAGTTTTGTTGGTCATTTTCTCGAATCACAGACGTATAGGTGTGTTGGCGACCATGGGCGACGACACGACGGTCACTAGCTGACAGGCTGGCCGCCCATAAACGGCCCGTGGCCCCGAAACCAATGATGTGAATGAGACTGTTGGCGACTTTTTGGCCCATTGCGGTGCGTTGTTTCATGGGAACTGGAAAGATAATAAACCATTGGCGCCTTAAATGCGTCATTAGGCGAGCTTATCAGTAATTTTAATGAGCAATCAGTGGTGTTTAGGAATGTGGTTTGAGATAATCAGCGATTTCCCGGATAGAGATTGTGCTTCGCCATGCAGCTTGCTAAAAAGGACAGAACTGAATTCAACAAACTGCAAAAGCGATTGCGTCGGAATGTCGGCAAGGCGATTGCGGATTTCAACATGATTGAAGACGGCGACCGGGTGATGGTATGCCTGTCAGGCGGCAAGGACAGCTACACCATGCTGGATATTTTGTTAAATCTCCAGCAAAGCGCACCGGTCAACTTTGAGCTGTTTGCGGTCAACCTTGATCAAAAGCAGCCGGGGTTTCCTGAGCATGTGTTGCCGGAGTATCTCGAAAGTCGCGGCGTGCCTTACCATATCATTGAAGAGGACACCTATTCTGTAGTGCAGCGGGTGATACCAGAAGGCAAAACCACATGCAGTCTATGTTCTCGGTTGCGACGCGGTATTCTGTATGGGTTCGCGGCGGAGCATGGTTTTAATAAGATTGCTTTGGGCCACCATCGTGAAGACATTATTGAAACCCTATTTCTGAATATGTTCTATGGCGGGAAATTAAAAGCCATGCCCCCTAAATTGCGCAGTGACGATGGACGGCATATTGTCATACGGCCTCTGGCATACTGCGCCGAAAAAGACATTGCACGGTTTGCGGAATACAAACAGTTCCCGATCATTCCGTGCAATTTATGCGGCAGTCAGGACAACTTGCAACGAAAGTTTATTAAGGCGATGCTGGCGCAATGGGACAAAGAGCAACCCGGCCGGATCGAAAATATCTTCAAGGCCATTCAAAATGTTGCGCCCTCGCATCTGGCTGATCGTCGATTGTTTGATTTCGGGGGCTTGAGGCCGCTTGAACCGGTTCAAGGTGTAGAATTTGTCGAGGTCACATAGATGAGACAGTTTCACCTTGTTGTGTAACACCAGAGTGTTCTGGGCAATTTTTTGACAACGTTAAGGAAAGGAAGATGAAAAAAGTACTTACCATTGGAATCCCCGCAGTATTGGTTGTGGCCGGACTTGCTGGTCCGAAAATGACTGGCTCGGTGATGGAAAATAATCTTGATCGGACGTTTGAGCGTGCTGCCGAATCAGGCCTGCTCACTTTTCGCAAGAAACGTTTCGAGCCGGGTTATTTTCACTCGGAAGGGGAATGGGAAATAGGACCGGGCCCAGCCTTACAAGCCGCGATGTCTCTCGCGGGCAAGGACGGCGAACGACTATTGTCCTTCAAAGCAACCATTGAAAATGGTCCATTGCTTTTGGATGACGGTCTGGGCTTTGGAATTGGAAAGGTTACGTTTGAGCCAATTTTTGATGCAAAGCAACAAGCGGAGCTGGAAAAGTATATTGAAGG
>RFGJ01000649.1 GCA_003696665.1 Gammaproteobacteria bacterium
CCCTCCAGCCGGGCAGTTTCCGACGCCATTCCGAGGTTGAGCCTCGGGATTTCACGTCAGACTTACCCGACCGCCTACGCACCCTTTACGCCCAGTGAATCCGAACAACGCTCGGGACCTCTGTATTACCGCGGCTGCTGGCACAGAGTTAGCCGTCCCTTCCTCTGCCGCTACCATCAGCTTGGCGCCTATTCAACGCCAAGGTTTGGTCACGACTGACAGGGGTTTACAATCCGAAGACCTTCATCCCCCACGCGGCGTCGCTCCATCAGGCTTTCGCCCATTGTGAAAGATTCTCGACTGCTGCCACCCGTAGGTGTCTGGGCCGTGTCTCAGTCCCAGTGTGGCCGACCATCCTCTCAGACCGGCTACCCGTCTTAGCCTTGGTGAGCCGTTACCTCACCAACTAGCTGATAGGACGCGGGCTTATCGTGAAGCGCCAGGCCTTGCGGTCCCCAGCTTTAGTCGCTCCGGGATGCCCCGGTGCGACCACATGGAGTATTAGCTCCGATTTCTCGGAGTTATCCCCCTCTTCACGGCAAATTACCCACGTGTTACTCACCCTTTCGCCGCTAGAACCAGCCAGTATTGCTACCAACTGGTTCCCGCTCGACTTGCATGTCTTATCCACGCCGCCAGCGTTCGTTCTGAGCCAGAATCAAACTCTCCGTCAAAAAAACGTTAGCTTGATTCCACCCGGCTAGGCCGGGATGCGCAATTGTCAAAACTCTCTGTGTGGTGCCGGGCTAACGTCTCCGACATCACCCAGAGGGGCTCTGCTTATCGCACGCTTCAATTTTCAAAGAGCAGCCGGGTCTTGCGACCCTTTTGCTTGCCGAGCCGAGAGAGTAGTTCCTCTCTTCCGAGCAGTCAACCAAAAAACTCTCGGAATTTTTCAGCTAGCAAGGATCAATTTCCGGAGGAGGATTTTGCTCTCCTCCAACTGGTCTGTCAACACCGCTCCGCAACTTTTTTCAGAATTTTTCAGGCCCTCTCGGGCCGTGCGGAAACGGTGCGCACTTAATACATTCACTCCACCAACCGCGCAAGAGCTTTTTCAAATTTTTTGCAATTTTTTTTCAAGGCCGCAGCCGTCTCCGGCCGCAAACCCAAGTAGGGCATCTCGAGGACGGCGCATCCCTTCAGCAACCTCCTCAAAATCAACAAGTTACTCCGACTGGAAATGTCGGGATTGCGCACGCCCATCAGCAGCACTTTGGCCGGCTTGCGCGCCTGGCTTTGCACAGCTTGCACGGTCAAAACCGTGTGGTTGAGGGTTCCAAGCCTGTTCGCTGCGACCACAACGACGGCACAGTCCAGCTTCTGCACGATGTCAAGCAAGTCGTAACCCTCACCCAACGGCGCCCTCAAGCCGCCACATCCTTCGATGATGACCGGGTAGAAGCGCTTGGACAAGTCACGCAAGTGCCTCGTAACCAACGCCAACCGAGGCGAACGGCGATGGGCGAGCCTGGCCGCCACCCATGGGGCAAGCGCTAGCTCGTAGCCATACGGACAAATCTCTTCGTCGGTTGCGCATCCTGGCTGCACGGCCTGCAAAAGCCGAATGTCCCGCCTTCCCCCTGAAGCGAAGGGTTTGCAGGCCAGCGCATTCATGCCCTTCGCGCGCAAGTGGCAGGTCAACATGCAGGCCGCCAAGGTCTTGCCAACCCCGGTGTCAGTGCCTGTTACGACGATGAATGGCTTGGTCATTCGCCCTCGACTGATAGCTGAGATCTGCGTTGTCCGATCGCCGTGCTAGCGCATCTGACGCCCATGCCCCCTGACGGCGCCAGGCGCTGCGATCGGTAAACGCCCGGAGCGGCTCAACGACAGGCGTGCACCGGCCGGACTTCAGTTCCACGTGAAGCTCAGCACTTGCACCACACGGGGGCTGTTGCGCCGGACCAGCGCCACGTATTCGCGATGGATGCTGCCGATGTGCGCCTCGACGCGCACTTCAAACACCAGGCTGCGCACCGTGAAGAGCTGTGCCATGGCGCTGGCCACCACAGGCGGCGGGGCACCCGGCGCCACCGGCGCACCGCTGCCCGGCAGCCCGCCCAAGCCCAGCTCCGCCGGACTCCGATAAGGCATGTCGTCTTCGGTACCGTCCATGCCATCCGGACCGGCCCGTCGTTCGATGATGGCTTGGGCCAGGTTTTCATCGATGCCCGGGATGACCTGCAGCGCAGTGGCGGAGGCAG
>RFGJ01000650.1 GCA_003696665.1 Gammaproteobacteria bacterium
GTCCTCCGTACTAAATATTTGCTTAAACTGTTCGTGAACCCGCTGTCGAACAGGGGATAACCGGGCAAGAAACTCTGGCCAATTATCGGCGCCTGTCAGCATACACAGCCGTTGCTGATTGAGCGGATCTTTCGGTAATTGATGGGTTTGCTGATCAGTAAAACCCTGCAGGGAGTGTTCTATAAAGCGTAAATATTCATAATTTTTTTGCAGCTGTCTCGATTGCGCCTCGGGCATCAATCCCGTCGAAGCAAGCGCGCTCAAAGCGGCGATTGTGTTGCGTTCGCGCACGGCATTGTGTTTGCCACCATGGATCAGTTGCATTGACTGGACGATAAACTCAAGCTCCCGTATGCCTCCGACGCCCAATTTAATGTCGTCTGCTAAATGGCGCTGCCTTTGCTCAGCCTCTATTCGACGTTTAATGTCCCGTGGGGTCTCTAGCACAGAGAAATCGATGTAGCGCCGATAGACGAACTTCATCAACATCGACTGTAACTGTTCCGCATCCTGTGCATTGGCGCTCAAAGCTGCCATGCGCAGCAAAGCAAAACGTTCCCAGCCCCGTGCGTGCTGTTGATAGTATTGCTCCATCGCATCGAACGAGCATACCAACGGCCCTGACTGACCGAAAGGACGCAGCCTCGTATCCACACGAAAAACGAAACCTTCTGGCGTCAACTCACTGAGCATCTGCACAAGGTGTTGGGCAACTCGTGTGTAGTAAGTACTAACATCTATGGTTCTCTTGCCACCACTTAACTGAACGTCGTCCGGGTAGCTGAAAATCAAATCAATATCAGATGAGAGATTGAGTTCCGCCCCCCCAAGTTTGCCCATCATCAACACAACCAACGGTGCCGGACGACCATCAGGATGCATAGGCCGTCCGAATGATTCCGACAGATGGCCTTCAATCCAGTCAAGCAACCACAAGATTAATTCGCGCGCATATTCAGACAACTCAGAAGCAATGGCAAAGGTTTCCGCCCGACTGTGCATTTGCCTGCGGATCCAGTGCACCATGCGCCAATTGCGATCACAACGCAACTTCTCCATCAAGGCCTCCCGGTGCGTGAGATCTGCCCAACCACTCATCACTTGTGACAATGAAGAGGGAGGCACCAGATAGTGGGGATGACGTTGCGTCTGCTGAAAAACGAAGTCACTCAACACACAGGGATCTGCCAAGTCATTCCGACCGATCCGCTCTCGGGCAATGCGTTCAAGCTCTGAGAAAGTTGTCACCGTTGGCCATCCATCAATACTGTCTGCGTGCTTATGTTAACGCGGATTAACCGCGGATGCCGAACCTTGACGTATAGTCTCCGGCAAATAACGTTTTTTGTACAAAAATGTGCACTCAGTCATAACTTCATTGAGGAATGAAACGCTATCCTATACAGTTCTCATATCCACTTAGCCATTTTGGTTTTAAATATGCGCGTGCGCCTGCTGTTTTTGTTCACGATTATCCTGGTCGGTTCGACCGTGGCACAAACGAATGATGGGCCGGAGCTGGCCGAAGACGCCGAAAAGCTTCGGAACCAAATTGTCGAGCTCAACAAGGAATTGTTCCTGCTTGAGGAAGATTTGTTGCATCCAGCATCCACGCGCGCCGCAATTTATTTATCGTTAGATCACGGTGCACTGTTTCACCTCGACGCCGTGAAAATTAAACTAGACGGAAAACCAGTGCATGCACATTTATACACACAGCACGAGTTGCAGGCACTCCAACGCGGCGCCATCCAGCCTCTATTTGTCACCGATCTGGCCGCCGGAAAACATAACCTGACTGCGGTGTTCACCGGAAAGGGACCCAAAGGACGTGACTTTAAACGCGCAGTGACGATCGATTTCGAAAAAGGCACAGAAGCCAAGGCGTTTGAGATAAAAATTCAAGACGACCCAAGCCAGCAACAACCTAAATTTGAAATCATCACATGGCAGTAAATGTACACCGCTCCCTTATCTGTGTCTGGCTGCTCGCCATGGCGAGTTGGCATGTGGCATGGCCTGCCCCAGCCGCTCACAACGAACCACCGGAATGGCGTGCCGCACTCTATGATCTCTTTCAAAATCGACCACTTAAAGCCCTGACGCGCATTTTAGCTCGTGATGCGCAAGGCCTCTGGCCGAGTTCGCTTATGGACGAAGTCATTGCTGCAGAAGCTGCACTGTATGCCGAGCTCGGCTTGCCCGAAGCGAGCGCCCGAGCATTGGCCAAGCTGAAGACAAATCAACACAACACCGAAGGTTACCGAAGGCTACAACTGCTGATGGTGAAGCAATACTTCTCGCAAGGTCAACTGAACGAAGCCCGTCAGCTACTGGCGCAAATCGACGTCAGCAGATTGCCGCCTTCACTCGCGACAGAATGGCATCAGCTCAAAGGCCAGATTGATTTTTCCCAAGGCCGCTACCAGGAAGCTGCCGAAGCCTTCGCCCAAATTAGTGTCAATCCAACATGGCTTGCCCTTGGCCAATACAATCAAGCCGTCAGCTTGCTGCGCCAAAATAAACTGACGGAAGCCATGACAGTGCTACAACCACTGTTGTCTTCCGAGTCACCGGATGAAC
>RFGJ01000651.1 GCA_003696665.1 Gammaproteobacteria bacterium
CGGTTGACACGATCGAGCACCAATGACCCCGTGCCTTCCAGAAACTTCTGTTCTTCGACGTAGCTACGATAGTCCAGAATGTGCTTGGGTTGGAAAAAATCGCCTGCTTCGAGCGGCCTGAGCACATCGAGCTGATGTTCAAGACGCCGGTTGGGGGCACGCAACGGATACAATACCGCCAGTCCGTTGGTATGAAAGCTAATCCGGTTGTTTGGAAATAGGGCATCCGGTGTTTCGGGCTCAGGCGTGTCCTGAACAACGCATACCTTAACGCCTGCCCTGGCAAGTGCGCTAGCCAGTGCGTCGAATTCAGCTTGTGCCTGCTGCGTTAAATTGATGTCTTCAACGTGTTGAAAGGCATTGTCCTCCGAAGTTTCGGGATTGGCATAGAAAACACTCGGTCGAACCATGAGGATGGTATCGGTGATCTGTCGCATTATTTCACCTCCAGCTCAGCACCGCACTGGCTACAAAACCGGGCGCCACTTTCCTCGGGACGGTGTCCACACACTGCGCAGTCTTTCGGGTAACGCGACAGCGGCTTTTGTGATTGTTTATGAATCTCGGCGGTCAAGATGCCGGTAGGTACGGCAATGATGGCATAGCCTAAGATCACCATGATAGAGGCAAGCGCTCTGCCGATAGGTGTTTGTGGGGCAATATCACCATACCCGACAGTGGTCACTGTGATAATTGCCCAGTAAACGCTTTCTGGAATTGAAGTGAAACCATGCTCTGGTCCCTCAATGAGATACATGAGGGAGCCGAAAATCATGACAATGGTGGTCATGAATAAAAGGAAAACAGAAATTTTATGGCGGCTGGCGATAAGCGATCGAATGAGCATATCGGCTTCGCCAACAAAACGCATCAGCCTGAGTATCCGGAAAATCCTCAACACGCGCAGGGAACGAAGCACCAAGAGATACTCAGTGCCCTCAAAGAGGAGGCCGATATAGGTGGGCAGAATCGCCAGTAAGTCAATGAGGCCAAAAAAGCTCAAAGCATAACGATGTGGTGTGCGCGTACAGATGAGCCGGAGTCCGTATTCGACGGTAAATAAGACCGTAAAACACCATTCCAGCATGAACAGCGTGTCGTGATAACGTGCATAGATGCTGGGCACGCTGTCGAGCATCACGACGGTGACACTTATCAGAATGGCCGAAATGAGTGCAATGTCAAATGCTTTGCCCGCTGGCGTGTCGGCATGGTAAATGACGTCAAATAAACGTGCGCGCCAGTCGGTCTGTTTTTCTTTTTCTATCAAATTGTTATTCGAATAGAACCAGCGTGCTCACATTAGACCAGAAACAGAAAAATGGGGCAATGGGCTGAATTTGCAAAATGTTCAAACTCGATTTTTCAGAAGGCGTGCCTTCTCACGTGTCCATTCCCGTTCTTTTTCACTGGCGCGTTTGTCGTGTTTGCGCTTGCCTTTAGCAATGCCCACTTCCAGTTTCACCCGATTATTTTTCCAGTAGAGCTTGAGTGCGATAAGGGCCATCCCTTTTTGTGACACCAAGCCGAAGAGTCGTGACAATTCTTTCTTGTGAAGCAGCAGTTTTCTGGTGCGTGTGGGATCTGGGCGAAAGTGCGTTGAAACTGTCGGCAATGGCGTGATGAGGCAGCCAAGTAACCAAGCCTCGCCATCTTTCAGTAATACGTAGCTGTCGGACAAGTTGACCTTGCCCGCCCGCAGCGATTTGACTTCCCAGCCTTCTAGTACCAAGCCAGCTTCCAGCGTGTCTTCAATAAAATACTCAAAACGCGCCTTTCGGTTGACGGCGATGGTATTGGTACCGGGGGATTTTTGCTTTTTCTTGCTCATGGGCGCGCATTATAGCGATCTCTTGTGGCGTTGGGTACCGCAATGCGTGCGTTGACAAGCCCGACAGGGTAAAATGCCGCGCCATGTCATTGAAACGAACTGAATGATGCCTAAGGTTCATCGACAAGCACTGTTGCCTTATCCGCCTGAAGCACTGTTTGATGTGGTGCATCGTGTCGAAGACTACCCGGTGTTTGTGCCGCATATTAGAGATGTGGTGGTGACGCCGGTGGCCGAGAATGAGTTGATCGCCCGGGTACAGCTCGACAGTGCGGCGCTCGGCGGCTTTTTTGCCACACGCAATCGTTGGGAGCGGCCACATTGGCTGAAAATGCAATTGGAAGAAGGGCCACTATCCTATCTTCAAGGTCAATGGCGCTTTGAAGCCGTGGGCGATTCAGGCTGCCGTGTGACGCTGGATCTTGATTTTGATTTTGCCAATCGTCTGATAGGGTTAGCATTCAGTCGCGTATTTGGCCATTTGGTCGGCCAGCTATTTGATGCTTTTGTGCAGCGTAGCCGAGAGGTGTGTAGTGACAAACAAAACAGTTGAGGTGGTGTATGCCCTGCCTGAAAAGGCCACAGTCATTACGCTCAATATCGATGACGCGACCACGGTGGGGGAGGCCATTTCACAAAGCGGGATTTTGGAAAAACACCCGGAAATTGATCTGAGTCGACAAGCCGTCGGGATATTTTCTCAAATAGTGCCGCTCGATACCGTCCCTAGCGACGGGGATAGAATCGAGATTTATCGCCCGCTGATTGCGGATCCAAAGGAAATGAGAAGGCGGCGGGCGGCACAAATGGCCGCGCGAAAAGTGGCACAGAAAAAGGGTTAACCGGCTTCTCGGCTGTTCTGTTGGCAGTCGCCATGGGCGCCAAAGCGTTCACGACACTGCTTGGCCTGTTCCAGCGCCTCTTGCGTTTCTTCCTCGGTCGGCGGATACAAAGTGTCCAGTGGCACGCTGATGCCATATTCGTTAATCATATGGACGTGGAATCGTCGTAGGTGTCTTGGTTCGGCAACGCCACAGCTGTGCGCGATGGTACACACTTCTTTTTGCACTGACGCATGATAGGCCGCAACTCGTTGTGCTCGATCGTCAACATCAATGGCATCGTGTAATTTGGGGTTGTGGGTTGTGATACCGGTTGGGCAGGTGTTTTTGTTGCATTTCAACGCCTGAATGCACCCAAGCGCGAACAAGAACCCGCGGGCGCTGACAACATAATCCGCGCCCATGGCAATGGCCCACGCTACCATCGCTGGATTGATTAACTTGCCAGAGGCGATCAGGCGAATGCGGGATTTTAACCCGGTGCGGTAGAGCAAATCGGAAACGCGAGGCAAGCTTTCTTTTAGCGGTAACCCAACATAATCCAATAGGCTTTGCGGCGCGGCCCCGGTTCCGCCATCGGCACTGTCGATGGTGATGAAGTCAGGGGCCGATTCTATTCCACGTTTTCGAATTTCATCGCACAGCGTTTCAAGCCATCCATAGGAACCAATACAGGCCTTGAAGCCTGTCGGCTTTCCGGTGATGTTGCGAATATGATTGATAAAATCAAGCAGTTCCTGAGGAGAGGCGATTTCAGGATGCCGATTCGGGCTAATGGAGTCTTTTCCGGGCTCGATGCCTCGAATGGCGGCGATTTCCGGCGTCACCTTGATGCCGGGCAGTACACCGCCTTTGCCTGGCTTCGCGCCTTGACTAAGTTTCAGTTCAAACATTTTGACTTGCGGATGTGAAGCGACTTCAGCCAATTTACCTTCATCAAGTCGGCCATCCTTGGTGCGCACACCATACTTGGCGGTACCAATTTGAAAGACAAGATCGCACTGACCGGCGAGGTGATGCGGGCTGAGGCCGCCTTCACCAGTATTCAACCAGCAGCCCGCCAGGGCGGCCCCTTTGGACAATGCTTCGACAGCCGGTGCCGACAGGGCACCAAAACTCATGCCCGAAATGTTAAATAACTGAGGCGCTTGGTATGGCTGCCGACAATAGGGTCCAAATGTCAACGCTTCAGGCTTGACCGAGTCTTCGTCTTGAGTCGGGAAGGCACAGTTTAAAAAGATGATGCTGCCCGGCTGGGTAAGGCTCCGGGTTGAACCGAACGCACGGGTATTGTTGGCACGTTTGGCCGCTTTATACACCCACACACGTTCGGCTCGATTGAACGGCAGCTCCTCCCGGTCCATGGCGAAAAAGTATTGGCGAAAAAATTCGCCAAGCTTGATAAAAATATGCCGGAAACGCCCAATGACCGGATAGTTTTGGCGAATGGGATCCCGTTTTTGCGAGATATCGATGACAAAGAGAATAACAACCGCGATGACAGCGAGACCTATGGCGAACCAAAACAGATAAACAAGCCAAGCCAGTCCACTGTACCAGGGTGCGGTTGTCATCATGATGAATCTTTTCCTTTGGCTTCGGGGTTCAGTTGAGGATGGTGAAAATCACCCTCAATACGAACCAGTTTGTTGTTGGCAAAATATACTCTCAGTTTGTCGGTATCCTTTTGGCCACGTGCGTTGATAAAGTGGAAATCGTAGTTCCAAACGTCGTGCTTAAAGGGATCTTGTGTTTGCGGTGTGCCAAGGACGAATCGCACTTGTTCCTTGGTCATGCCAGGGCTGAGTTTGTCCACCTGTTCTTGGTCAATCAAATTACCTTGCGATATGGTCAGACGATAGACCAGTGGATCGATGAGTTGGCAGCCCGCGAGGGCCAACGCCATAGAAATCAATATAATTCTCATTTGTATCCTTGCGTACAATTGAGGCACAATGCATAGTAGATAGTCTGCATTTTACTGGCTTTGGCTAGAATTGCCAGTCGCGACACGGTGAACGGAGGAATTGGTTTGGACAGTTCGCAGCTGAAGAAAGTTGGCCTGAAAGTCACATTGCCCCGGGTCAAAATTCTGGGCATTTTGGAAAATGCGGAAGACCGGCATATGAGCGCCGAAGATGTGTATAAAGCGTTGCTTGAGGCGGGTGAAGAAGTGGGGTTGGCGACGGTCTATCGAGTGTTGACTCAATTTGAACAGGCCGGCATTGTCGAGCGGCACCACTTCGATGGTGGGCACTCCGTGTTTGAACTCGCTGACGGTGAGCATCACGATCACCTGGTTTGTGAACAGTGCGGGGCGGTCGAGGAATTTATGGATGAGGTGATTGAACAACGCCAACATGACATCGCCAAGCGCGCAGGCTATCGCTTGAACGCCCACTCCATGTATCTCTACGGCATTTGTCCCCGTTGTCAGAAGGCCGACAATTAGATAGTTGTCCCTCACAAGATAGGGGTTTTGTCTGGATGTAGTCGCTTGAATTTGGCAAGCAAGATGGATTTGCTTTCGTTGTATTGGGGATCTGGCTCAATACACTCGATCGGGCAGATGGTTTGACACTGTGGGGTGTCAAAATGCCCCACGCACTCTGTGCAGCGGTCAGGATCAATTTGATAGTACTCGGGACCTTGCGAGATGGCGTCGTTTGGACATTCAATTTCGCACAACGCACAGTTGATACAAGCATCCAGAATCACTAGACTCATTGTCTTTTAACGCTCCTGTAGTTTCTGCGACAAGGCGCGAGCCACCACTGGGTGAACGAACTCGCTCACGTCACCACCCAGTTTGGCAATTTCACGTACCAACGAAGCAGAAATAAAAGACAAGTGTTCTGATGGGGTGAGAAAAACGCTTTCTATTTCAGGGGCCAGTCGGCGGTTCATATTGGCCAACTGGAATTCGTAATCAAAATCCGAGACGGCTCGAATGCCGCGCACCAGCGCGTGTGCTTTTTGCTTTCTGACATAATCAACGAGCAGACCTGAAAAACCTTCTACCTTAACATTATCAAGTCCTACCGCTTCAATGACTTGGCGGCATAAATCGACCCGCTCCGGCAAAGTGAACAATGGGTGTTTGGAGTGACTTTCGGCCACGGCGACAATCACCTGGTCGAACAAGCGACTTGCTCGTTCGATCAAATCAACGTGGCCCGTGGTTGGGGGATCAAAGGTTCCAGGATAAACGACGGTTTTCATATGCGACTTGGTTCGCGTTTTTCTTGAGTGTACCGGACCTGGCTGAAATTTTCGACAGGTAAGCGGGCGCTCTTGTCGAGCTTTGGTCTAAGGTGTCTTGTCGATGAAGGCGGCCGCTGGTGGTTTGAACAATACGTCCTTCAAAGGGGGCGTAGAATGATCGTCGATGCTTGTGACTGGCGTTTTTATATGGACTCAGATAGAATCCCGGCCTAAAAGTACCGTTTTTTACCCGCGTACAGTTACACTACACTCCGCCATTATGGTGTGATTATGCAACAAACTGGTATCGTGGATATTGATAACGGTCAAAAGAAGTCAAAATGACCATCGTGGTCAGCACGAATCTTTGTCATTGAATCCGTTGGAGAGGTGGGGATGTCGTTGAAAAAACTCAAGCAGATCTCCGTATGGCTTGCCAGTGCGCTGATGGGCGCAACAAGCTGGGCGGAAGCGCCGCGGTTCAACCTGCGGGAAGGGGTCACGCAAGTCAGCCGTGACATTTATCAGTTACATATGTACGCCGTGTGGGTATGCGTTGGCATCGGCATCGTGGTCTTTGGCGCGATGTTTTATTCCATTTGGAAGCATCGTCGCGACAACCACCCAGAGCCTGCTAAGTTCCACCATTCCACACTGGTAGAAGTTGTCTGGACGACCATTCCGTTTTTGATTTTGATCGCGTTGGCGGTGCCCGCCACACGCACTTTGATAGAGATTGAGGACAATTCGAATGCTGAGTTGAATGTTCTGGTCACTGGCTATCAGTGGAAGTGGTCGTACAAATATCTGGATGGTCCGGCCGCAGGTATTGAGTTCTACTCAAACCTCTCAACGCCACGTGAGCAAATTGAAGGTAAGGCACCAAAAGGTGAGCACTACCTCCTCGAGGTAGATAATCCGCTTGTATTGCCCGTGGGCAAGAAAGTACGTTTCTTGGTGACCGCTAAGGACGTCATTCATTCGTGGTTCGTGCCTGATTTTGGCGTAAAGCAAGACGCCATTCCTGGTTTTATTAATGAAGCTTGGGCCAAGCCTGAGGTGCCGGGTATCTATCGCGGGCAATGTGCCGAGCTATGCGGCAAAGACCACGGATTTATGCCCATTGTCGTCGATGTGAAGTCGGAGGCTGATTTTGAAAAATGGGTGGCCGACAAAAAAGCCGAGATTGCGGCTGCGAAGAAAGCGGCTGAAGAAGCGGCGGCGCGAAGCTGGAGCAAAGAAGACCTGATGAAAAAAGGCAAGGAAGTTTTCGCGGCGCGTTGTGCGGCTTGTCACGGTGCTGAGGGTAAGGGTACCGGGCCATTCCCGGCATTGGATGGCAGCAAAGTCGCCACCGGTCCAGTCGAAGCCCACATTGATATTGTGCTGCATGGGCGAAATGCGATGCCAGCTTGGGCAGGTCAATTGACCGATGCAGAGATTGCTGCGGTCATCACCTATGAGCGTAACGCCTGGTCAAATAAAACAGGCGATCTGGTACAACCGGCCGACGTGGCCGCTCACAAGAAGCAATAAGGGGAGAGGCTCTCATGAGTGCAGTTGCAGATACGCACGCCCACGGCCACGATCACAAGCCAACGGGCATCAAGCGTTGGTTGTTTACGACCAACCATAAAGATATTGGCACCATGTATATGGTCTTCGCGCTGATAATGTTTTTTATCGGTGGTGCGATGGCCATGGTGATTCGTGCCGAGTTGTTCCAACCAGGTCTGCAGTTGGTCGATCCAAACTTTTTCAATCAAATGACCACCATGCATGGTCTGATTATGGTGTTTGGCGCGGTCATGCCTGCCTTTGCCGGGTTGGCCAACTGGATGATCCCCCTGATGATTGGGGCGCCCGACATGGCCTTGCCGCGAATGAACAACTGGGCATTCTGGCTGCTTCCTGTAGCGTTTCTGGTTTTGTTGATTTCACCGTTCCTGGAAGGTGGTGGCCCGAACTTTGGCTGGACCTTCTATGCGCCGTTGTCTTCGACCTACGGCCCGCCGAGTACGGACTTCTTTATCTTTTCGGTGCATGTCATGGGGATTTCTTCAGTGATGGGGGCGATCAACATTATTGTCACCATCAAAAACATGCGTGCGCCAGGCATGACCTACATGAAAATGCCACTCTTTGTCTGGACCTGGTTTATCACAGCCTTTTTGCTGATTGCGGTGATTCCGGTACTGGCGGCGGCGGTGACCATGGTGCTGACGGACCGCAACTTTGGCACATCGTTCTTCAATGCTGCGGGTGGCGGTGATCCGGTCATGTTCCAGCATATCTTCTGGTTTTTCGGGCATCCGGAAGTTTACATCATGATTCTGCCCAGCTTCGGTGTCGCATCGGCCATTATCCCCGCTTTCTCGCGTAAGAAGCTGTTTGGTTACAGCTCAATGGTTTATGCGACAGCATCGATTGCGTTTTTGTCATTCATCGTCTGGGCGCACCACATGTTTACTACCGGGATGCCACTCGCTGGCGAGCTGTTTTTCATGTTTGCCACCATGTTGATCGCAGTGCCGACAGGTGTGAAGGTGTTCAACTGGGTGGCGACTATGTGGAAAGGCTCGCTGACATTTGAACCTCCGATGCTGTTTGCTGTGGCATTCGTCATCCTGTTCACAATTGGCGGCTTCTCTGGCGTGATGCTGGCCATGGCACCTGCGGATAGTCAGTACCACGACACCTATTTTGTCGTGGCGCACTTCCATTATGTGTTGTTCCCAGGTGCGATTTTTGGCACGTTCGCGGCGGTTTACTACTGGCTGCCGAAGTGGGTTGGTAAAATGTATAACCAGAAACTGGCGAAATGGCATTTCTGGTTATCAATGATTTTTGTCAACCTGACGTTCTTTCCGATGCATTTCTCGGGACTCGCGGGTATGCCACGGCGAATTCCGGACTACAACGCCATGTTTGCTGACTTCAATATGGTGTCGTCCATTGGCGCGTTCGGGCTCGGCCTGACACAGCTCCTCTTTGTGTACGTCCTGATTGACTGTGTCAAGCGCGGCAAGCCGGCGCCTCAGAAACCTTGGGATGGCGCGGAAGGACTTGAGTGGACCGTGCCTTCACCGGCACCATACCACACTTTTGAGACACCACCGGAAGTGAAGTAGGGGGAGATATGAGCGAGGCGAACCTTCGGGAAAAAAACCGAAAAACCGTTCGCAATCTTCTGATTGTGGTGGCCGGGATGGTTGGGTTCGCCTTTGCCTTGGTTCCTTTGTACAACGTGTTTTGTCAGGTGACGGGCATCAATGGGAAGACGGGCGGGCCGGTTGCAGAGAATGCACAGCAGGAAGACACCGCGCGACAAATTGATCTGCAGTTTATCGCTCAACTGTCCAAGGAAATGGATGTTGAAGTCGAATTCCGGCCCGAGACTTATACGATGAAAGTGCATCCTGGGAAAACCTA
>RFGJ01000652.1 GCA_003696665.1 Gammaproteobacteria bacterium
ATGCCGGATTATCCCAATGACTTTTATTTTTCCTTGAATGAACCCGCTGGTGGCTGGAAATTCTTACCTACAGGTCAGTCAGACATTGGCTTTCCAACGCCATTTTTCGAATTGCCCGGCACATGGACCGAGAGCGATTGTGAGGAATTTCATCTTCTCAGTTTTGACGCTGGGTTTTCCGTGCATGTCACCGTGAGATGTTCTTCCAATGACAATTCCACTGATTCACAGGTTTGGGACGACTTCACCTTTTCCGATGCCAATGACATTGACTGGGGCAGTTCAACGGCCATATTCCTGCGCCAATACATTTGCAGATCCCGTACGAGTGACGAGCCGGATCCCTGCAAGCAGGGACCCACGCCGTCTGACCCGCCAGTGAAAACCTTCTGACAAGAAAAGGACACATAGTGCTTGTGCCACCAAGTGCTATGTGTCCCCTTTTTCCATCCCGAAAAATATTTCCCCGTCGAGCCATGAACAAACTCCTGATCATTGCCTTGCTGCAACTGCACTTTTTTGGCATTGCAGCTCAGAATACTTTTTTGAAGTCATACTTTCGTCAAAACGGCAATAATACTTCCTTCAACACTGGCCAGGTCAACCAGATGGCCATTTTCGATTCCTTTTTCGTGGTCGATGCTCGCTATGGAGTAGAAGATCTGTACCTTTTTAAAGATGACGGCACTCCCCTGAAAACCGTCCAGTTTTTACTCCCCGGCGATGAGATTCTTCATACTACCAACATCTTAAGTGAATTTGACAAAGTCCTGTATTCCGGCAGTCTCGATAACTGTTATGGGTATCCCGAAGAAAAATGCGGAGTAATTATTGCAATGGACGAAAACCTCGAGCTGATAAATGCCCGATTGCTTCCTCTGCACCACTGGATAAACAATGCCACATCGGGCTTTCTGGACGAAAAAAAGATCCTCTGCACTTATGCCGACTACGACACGCTGCAAAATACCACAGCGCGAAAAGTGCCCGTTGTGGCCGTTTGGAATTTCTTACAAGACTCTGTCTTGTGGGCCAAAAAATTCGTTCCACAGGACGAAGCGCTCCAGCATGGATACATTTGCGACATCACGCACGACAGCGACGGATTCCTCCACGTGGCAGGCTATTTCGTCAAACCATGGGGGCAGACACCGCTCTTCCTCATGAAACTGGATTCATCCGCAAATTTCATCCAGGGCATACAGTTCCCCCTTTTCCACCCCGGTGCTTCCCAACCCAGAAACATCCTTCTGCACTATCTGCCCCAGGACAACAGCTTCCTCCTCTCGGGGCGCATTACCGATCCGGGCCATCATTTCCAGCCCATCACAAGCGCCAATCCGGAAGGATTCATCGCCAAAATCGACCAGAACTACCAGGTGGAATGGGCCTTTCGCTTGCATGCGCCATATTTTCCATGCTTACAGTTAACTACCATTCCTTCCGATAATGACGAAGTGCTTTTCATTTATACCGCCTATGGCGAACTGCCAGTCATGATTGGAAGAATGGATTTCGACGGAAC
>RFGJ01000653.1 GCA_003696665.1 Gammaproteobacteria bacterium
AGGCGACAAATTTCGTCGAAGTGTTCCCACAAAAAATTTTCCCGTTGATGAATTTGCATCCATTGCGCGAGAATCGAACCGCCACGCGAGACGATGCCGGTGACGCGATGTTGTGCGTGTGGGAGCAGTGAGCGAAGCACGCCAGCATGGATGGTGAAATAATCCACCCCTTGTTCTGCTTGCTCATGGAGTACCTCGAACATCACAGACCAAGACAAGTCGCGCACCTTGCCGCCAACCCGCGCCAATGCTTCGTAAATGGGCACTGTCCCAATTGGGACAGGTGAACGGCGAAGTAAGTGGGCACGCACTTCGCTGATATTTTTGCCGGTCGAGAGATCCATCACGGTATCGGCCCCCCAGCGCACGGCGCGCACAAGCTTGTCGGTTTCTTCCGCAAGCGAAGAGTGTACCGGCGAGGTGCCAATGTTGGCATTGACCTTCACAAGGAAATTACGGCCAATCACCATGGGCTCGGCTTCGGGATGACGATGATTGGACGGAATAATGGCTCGCCCAGCCGCCACTTCCTGTCGCACGAATTCAGGCGTGACCACGTCAGGAATATGGCTGCCATAAGCATCGTGGTGTCGTGAAACTTTGGCCTGCCAGTGCGGTGACTGGAGTCGTGCGAGGTTTTCTCGGGTCGCAATAAAATGCATTTCTGGGGTGATGACGCCAGCGCGAGCCGCGGCAAGTTGTGTCGGAAAGCATTGACGCAACGCATTGTGCTCGTGCCACCACCTATCGCGCAAGGGGGCGAGTGGTGCATCGGGTTTCGGGGCTTTGGCTGGGTCCGTGTAGGGACCCGAGGTGTCGTACAGCAACAGAGCCGGGGCGTGATTGCTCAGCGTTACCTTTTGGAAAGGTACGGACAATTCGCCAAATTCTGTGGTGATAGGAATATAGTGTTTGGTTCGACCGATTGTTTGCATGGGCGCGCTCCATCATTTGTCATTTCAGTCGGTGCGCCCAAGGGTCACGAGAGATGCCTAACGGTAGGCAAAAAAACACATGGCTTGGCTGCACTTGTTCCCTTCGCTGGTATGACCCAGATCAGGTTCAACGGATCCCGCGTATGCGGTCTCAGCCCCTAGGGGCGCTCCGACAAGGCATGGGCAAGTATAGGTGTGGTTTTGCGGGGGTGCAAGCCAAGTTGCGATGGCATAAGGACGGTTCGCCATAAGTGATCACATTTCCGTGAGTCTATCCCGTGCCGGTTCTACGTCATTGTACGAACGGTGATTGGCCGGTGAGAGACGCACCCTGTGGGCCAGAAAGCCGTGATTAAAGATCAAAATAAGGCCCCATCAGGGGCCTTGGTGGCACAGTTATTTTTTCTCGCGATCGTTTTCGTCGTCATCGTTAGGGTCTTCATCTTTAGGAACGCAGGGGCCAGTCCCTTCACAGACAAAAACGGACCCGACACGAGTCATACGCAGAAACTGTGCCTGATTAATTAGGTTATACATGCGCATGATCCGAAAAATCATCAGATAGAGCCCTTGGTTTTTGTCTGTGACACGATAGGTGCCTTTGAATTGGAGCTTGTTATCTTGAAAATAGATAATTTGGCCTTCGGCATCTACCAACATTTTTAGGTTCCACATACCCGTTTTCGGGTCGTAAACCACGGTAATCATACCGTCAGCAAAAATGATATTCAGTGTGGGGGGCAAGAATGAGGTGCTGAACTGAAGGCTCGTGCCGGATTGGCCGGCTGCCGTGCCG
>RFGJ01000654.1 GCA_003696665.1 Gammaproteobacteria bacterium
CGGTGTCACGCTCAACCCTCAACCATTTTTTTCAGTGGACTCAGGAACCGATTCGACCGGTTTCCCGATGCACGCGATTTGGCCTGTTTCCTCACGCTCTACCATACTCTGCGGTCCTCTGCGTGTACTCCGTGCCACTCTGTGTAACAAAAACAGCATCCCAACTGCGCGGTGACTGCGGTTTAAAAGGCGAGGACGTGAGGATTCGTGGAGCCGATTTCAAGCTATGGTCGGGAAAATCACCGGATTGTGCCGTGGCAGGCATTTTGCGTAATTTTAGGTATGGGAAAAACGCGCGAAGAGGTTTTGTTGGCCATCAGGAAGAAGCTGCGGGAAGTGGCACCCGGAGCGAAGGCAATCCTGTTTGGTTCGCGTGCGCGTGGCGATGCCACACAGGATTCCGACTGGGATTTGCTCATCATCCTCGACAAGCCGGAAATCGAACCTGCAGATTTCGACAGAATCGCTTTTCCCCTTTATGAAATTGGTTGGGAAATGGAACAGTTGTTTTCCATCAGGCTGTACACAAAGACCTCGTGGGAAAAACGCCGCTTCACGCCATTTTACAAACGAATTGAAAAGGAAGGGGTGGTTATATGAGTTTGACGAATGAAGAGCGGAAAGCAATCGTCGCTTTGCGCAAGCAAAAAGCGTGGAAAACACTCAAAGAAGCGGAAGGTATCGCCTCTTTGGGGTATTGGGACGCAGTAGCAAATCGCTTATACTATGCTTGTTTTTACATGACAAGTGCCCTTCTGCTGCATCACGGTTACGAAGCCAATACGCATAGAGGAGTGATTCACTTGCTTGGCTTACATTTTATCAAGGCAGGGAGAATTTCCGTAGAAATGGGAAAGCTTTATATCAAGCTATATGAACTGCGACAGTCCAGCGACTATGACGAACTAATCTATTTGGAAGAAAAGGATGTACGCCCCCTTCTTGTGCAGGGACGGGAGTATCTTGAAGAAATTGAAAAATTGATACGTGAAAGTGATTGAGCATCCTCATTAGTCAATAGACAAGATGTTCCTTGCAAGATTTTGTCACTGGTAACAACGTTGTGGAGGTTTACGGCGTGGCGCCCCGCCAATCGGGCCAGGCTTGGTGCGTGGAAGTAATCCGATGCACGCGATTTGGCCTGAGAATAAATCGTTGCGTACCGTAGCGTCGTAGCGTCGTAGCGCGAGGAACCGAATACAATTCACCCGATTTCACCGAAAGCCGATAAATTTGGGCCATTCCATTCAACAAAATCGAAAAACATGAAAGTCCGAATCCTTCCCGTGC
>RFGJ01000655.1 GCA_003696665.1 Gammaproteobacteria bacterium
CCGGTTCCCTTTCCACATTCTCATTTCAGGCAGACCATCCAGCGGACAATGAAGGGCTGCCCGGTCGAACCGTTCCCACCCACGCGCCCATAAGGCGATCAGGTCGGGACGAATTTCCATTGTGCCATCTTCTCTCAATCTCCCAATAACATTTCTCCGATCTTTCAATGCAACTGTACACTTGCCGATACGTCCATCAGCTCTGATGACAAACGAATTTAATTTTGCAGCATAGCATGGCGAAAAAGTTATTTGTTCTTGCCTGGAATTCTCGTATTGATTAAACTTGCTAGACAATGTCTTTAAATAATTTAAAGCAGCTCTTTTTTCGAAAACATCATCAAACAATATATCTGATTGACTTATTGATGAGCCTCCAAGATCTTCGATAGCTTTTATGAAAATCCTAAATCTCTTAGGAGACAAACAATTGCATATGTTGTATATCAGTTTCTCAATAGATTCAACGTTATTTTTTGTGACATGGAGCCTCAGTATGATATTTATATCCATTTTTGATTCATTTATATCTAATATATTCTTCCATATTCTTTCGAATGATCCCTTTCCATTCCGCCGCCGGCGTGTCTGATCATGCCCCTCCCGCCAACCGTCGAGGCTGATCTGATATTGCCTTACGCCGAGGTCTACAAGGCGCTTGGCTGCTCTAGATTGCAAAAGAGCGCCATTCGTAGTCATGGATCCCATATACGAGAATCCAAAATGATTGCTCAGATCAAGTGCTGTTTTTGATATGGATTCCACTATGTCGCGGGCAACAAGAGGTTCACCCCCAAACCAGTTCAATATTAAATTGCGCAATTTTGGTGCTCTGCGGCTCAGAAGTTTTTTGACAGCGTCAACAACAACGCGTGGCATTTTCCCGATCGTGAAATCCTCATAGCAATAGACGCAGCGAAAGTTGCAGTCTTCTGTCGGGAGAAGAATCAGCTCGAGAATGCGGTGGTCAACGGCTCTGCCGAATTCCGCGGCTGCAGCCTCGTATTCACCCTCTCCAACCGCATCCGGAACCACCCCATTCTCGAGCATGCCCCCCCCCCCTTCAGATTTCAATCGTTGTAAAGCAAATGCCATTGGTACAGCCATTTGTATTGGTTGTACCAATGCATCTGCTGTTGGTGCAGCCGTCGTTCACCGTAATCTCAATCGCCTGTCCGAACAATGCTTGCTCTGAGACGATACTCGAGAACCACTCTCCAGCGCCCTGTCCCATGATGAGAAGCTCACCATCGTCTGAAAAGGCGACTGGGGTCTCCGTCCGCGTCAGTCGTCCGTTGTGGGCAGATGTGTCAACCATCTCACCGTTGCCTGCCTGTGCTTGTGACACCCCCAAGGCCAACAGGCCGCTGAGGACCACGGTTCCGAGAATCTCGGAAGGAGCGCTCTTTCCCATCTTACCTCTCCCCTATGTTGCCCCCCATGTGATCTCCGATCGCGGCCCCGTGCCGCAAACCGGTCACCCGCAAACCGGCCTGCCCGCCGGTGCATTCAGCCTGACTCGGATAAAAAGCTCTCGTCAAGAGAGTGTATGATCACAATTGCGTGAGCGATAGATGCAACATCACGCAATCGGCCCCCTGCGCAGCGCGCCACGGGATGCGCCGGATGCCGGCGGGAGGCTCTCTCCAGGGACGGCCTTTGCCGGCCTGACGGGCGCCCCGATCGGCGGTGGAGAGGCTTACGGCCGTGGTGATGAGCTCGACCTTCCGCCGGCCCCGCCGGCCCTGGCCGGCAGGTGACGCTCTCTTTTTCGTCATTCGCCG
>RFGJ01000656.1 GCA_003696665.1 Gammaproteobacteria bacterium
AGCCCAACCACAATGACATCGGCATTGGTGTGACGTGTCATCATACCCAAAAGTACGCTCTTGCCCACACCTGAGCCAGCAAACAACCCCATCCGTTGTCCTTTGCCAACAGTCAGCAAGGCGTTGATGGCGCGCACACCAACATCTAACGGTGTATCAATATTTTTTCGTTGCAATGGATTGATGCGACGACCGTCTAACGGAAAAGTCGTCTCGGCGTGCAATGGCCCTAGACCATCAAGTGGCCTCCCATTGCCATCGACGACCCTGCCCATAATGCCTGGACCGACTGAAATTTCAGGTCTACGTCCAATCGGAATCACTGGTGCTCCAGGTTCCAATCCTGTGATGTCGCCCTTGGGCATCAAATAAAGATTGTCTCCATGAAAGCCAACGATCTCTGCTTCCTGTTTGCCTCCGTCGGCGGTCACCACATAGGCGCGCCCCCCTACAGGAAGACGGCATCCTGTCGCTTCCAATGCCAGTCCTACCATTCGTGTTAGGCGTCCTTCCACTGTCAAACTTGGTGGATTTTGCGTGAGTCGCTCCCGAGCACGCTTAAGTCTGTCAACAAGATTGCTATGCGTCCTCATGACGAGTGCCCCCCAACAACCTTGATGCGATCTCAGCAATTCTGGCTTCGATCGTCGCATCCACACGCGAAGTCGCTGTCTCTATCACACATCCACCGACGGAAATACTAGGGGACTCAACCAAAACCCATTGGCTCGGCAGATTTTCGCCAAATTGTTTTTTTATGATTTGTGCATCTTCCGGATGGACCTGGATGCGGATTTCCCCGCTCGTGGCTGGCAATAACGCAATGCTCTCACGCAGCAGACCCAAAATCTGCTCCGGTGACGTCCTCAACTCTCGACGAACAATTTGTTTTGATACGGCAACCACCAGCTCCAACAAAGCAGTTTCAAGCGCTTCATCGATTTCTGCCAATGGCGCTGCCAAATGGTCAATATACGCCTGCCAACGCTCAATAAGCGCCCGAACTTCTTGCTCGCCTTTCGCCAGTCCCTCCGCAAACCCCGCCTGATAACCTTCCTGACGACCGGCTTCTTCTGCCTGAGCACGAAGTTTTTCAATTTCTTCGGCAGAAACTCGCTTGAGCAACTCCCGCTGAGCTACATCAACTGTGGTGTCAACGGTTGGCTTATCGGCATTGGCCACTTCACCACTGACCGAACCAAATCGCCATCGTCGCACGTGGGTGGTGGCATCCGGCTTAATGACTTTATGCTCGTCGCTCATTTGACTTAGACCATTTCTTCACCGGCCCCGCCTAGGACAATCTCACCGGCATCCGCCATACGTCGGGCGACAGCCAGAATTTCTTTTTGCGCTGCTTCGACTTCACTAAGCTTGACAGGCCCCATGGCTTCCAGATCATCACGCAGCAATTCGGCGGCACGTTTTGACATATTCTTGAATATTTTCTCCCGAATGGGCTCGTCCGCGCCTTTCAACGCCAAAACCAGCACATCTGTGGATACCTCGCGCAAAATCGCTTGTATCGACCTATCATCCACATCAGCCAGGTTGTCAAAGACAAACATCAAATCCTGAATCTCTTGGCTCAAGTCCTCATCAACTTCCCGCAGTTCCTCCATCAACTGGCTTTCCAAACTGCTGTCAAGGTAGTTCATGATGTCCGCCGCTTTTTTCACACCACCGATAGTCTGTTGCTTCGATGTCGCACCTGCTGCAAACTGACGCTCCATGATGTCATTAAGTTCTTGCAAGGCGCTCGGTTGCACTGACTCAAGCGCGGAGATACGCATAACCAAATCCACTCGCACCTTTTCTGGCAAAAACGACAGAACTTGTGCGGCTTGGTCGGGATCGAGGTAACTCAAGACAATCGACTGAATTTGCGGATGTTCATAACGGATCAATTCAGCCACTGCCCGCGCATCCATCCACTTTAGTGTATCCAAACCCTTGGTATTGGCACCAAGTAAAATTCTATCGATAACGGCAGATGCCTTATCTTCACCCAACGCCTTGGTCAGGGCGTTTCGAATATATTCATCCGCGCCGATGCCAAGTCCAGTCCCTTCTTCAACTTCCTCCAGAAAGCCGTCAAGCACCTGCACCACAGTGTCCTTGTTGACAGCCTTCATGCTCGCCATGGCCATCCCAATGCGCTGGACTTCTTTTGGCCCTAGGTGCTTGAGCACTTCCGCCGCATTTTCTTCGCCGAGCGTCATCAGCAATATGGCAGCGCGCGAGACGCCATCCAGTTTAACCGCTGGTTTGTTCGCTGATTCAGTTTCGTTACTCATTGTCTTCCTCGATCCAGTTTTGTACGAGGGCAGCCACCATCTTCGGATCTTCTTCCACTATCTTTTTGGCCCGCTTCACCTGTTCAAGTTCCCTTTTACTGGCACCTGGCAACATGTCGTGTTCTTCTTCGCTGCTCAACATTAACTGCTCATCCCCCGGCGACGCGATTGTCGCGCCGCCTTCAGGCGCCATTGGCAACGGTTGCATGGACGCCGACTCCGGTGCCTGAGACAGCTTGTTAAATGTTGGTTTTAACACCCCGAATATCAATAATAGCAAGCTCAAAAGGGCGACAACCGGCTTCCAAAGTGCCTTGAAAATTGGTTGTTCATAAAATGGTGGTGGCGGTGTTTCAGGCAATTGCGCCGGAGGCACAAAGTCAAAAGTGTCGACTATCACAGAATCACCCCTAGCTGCTTCAAACCCAACAACACTTTCAACCAAACGACGGATTCTCTCTATTTCTTCTTTGGGGCGTGGTACGCGCTGGGTGTCACCATTTTCGTCCGTTTTTGTCAGATAGTTGAGCCCAACCGCCACGTTGATTTTTGCCACGCGACCAATCGCTTGCCGGACGTGACTGATTGTCGTGTCCAATTGATACCGACGCTGTGACTCAACCCGTCGTTTTATAGTGCCAGAACTTGCCTTTTCACCTGCAGAATTGGCCGCTCCCGTCTCAGGAATCTGGGCAGCGGCTGGTGGTTGATTAGACAGTGCCCCGGGAATACCAGCCGCCTCGCCTTCGCCATTTGTAGACTCCATCAGTTTCTCTTCTGTCACGGCGGGCTCATCGGGATTAAACAGCTGTTGGGTTTGCTCCTTTTCAGTAAAGTCCAGATCAACGGTCACTTGCGCGGTAAAATTTTCTGGCCCGACAATCGGGCTCAACAATTCGGCGATTTTTTGCTCAAGTTCCTTTTGTTTTTTTAATTCGGCCTTGAATTCTTTATCAATCGCCCGTGTCTCCGCATCGTTGCTTGACGTGTTGTACAAACGACCAAATTGATCTGTGACCGCAACGCGATGACGTTCAAGTCCCGGAACGGCACCCACCACCAGGTCAACGATCGCTTCGGCCTGTTCTTCCTTGAGTGGGCTATTGGTAAATAGTTGCAATGCCACACTGGCACGGGGTTGCTCTTTACGGCCAATAAAGCTGCTCCGTACCGGAATCGCAATGTGGACTGTGGCCGCTTTGACTCCAGCAAAACGCGAAATGCTTGCCGCCAGCTCATTTTCTTTGGCGCGCAATAAACGTGCTTGCTCTAAGCGCTGGCTGACCCCAAATCCACTGTCCTGTTTCAAAAACTGATCCGCCGCACCCACTCCTGTCAGGCCTTGTGCGGTCAAGTCTAGTTTCACTTTCTGAAGTTTGGCTTCCTCGACCATCAAAGTGCCATCTGGCGATAGTTTGTAATCCACCTTGTTTTGTTCAAGATAATTGATGACATCGGACAGTTTGTCGGGTGAAAAATGGCCGACGGGCTTCATTTCGGCAGTCTGCGACCATAGCGCGACGGCAACACCGAGCGCCACACTTGCGGCAATGCCCAACAATATTCCCGCCTGCCTTAACACGCTCAGGTTTGCCATTCCAGGCAGTAATGGCGGCGTTGCGTCGGGATCAATAAGCGCTTTTTCTTCGGCCACTTCCGTTATCTCCTACCACTTAAATTGGCATATTCATGATGTCTTGATACGCCTGAATCAGGCGGTTGCGTACTTGTACCGTGGCTTCAAATGCCACATTCGCTTTTTGTGTCTGGATCATTGCCTCAGCCAAGGTGACGTTTGGATCACCACGTACAACCGCTTCAGCCATCGCAGAGGCTTGAAGTTGAGTTTGATTCACCTCCGACAATGCTTTTGACAGCACCTCTCGAAACCCTGAATGATCAGATGACACGCTCTGAGTCTGTTGGCTGGACCCAGCCGCCACCGAGCTCAACCGCTGCATTTCTGCCAAAAGACGCGATGAATCAATCACTTTCATGCCAACCTCCTATTTAGGTACTTCAATGCCTTGTTCGCGCATTTTTGCCAATTTGTAACGCAGTGTTCGGGGGCTGATACCAAGCTCTTCCGCCACCGCTGCTCGGTTACCTTGATGGCGCTCCAATGCCGAAAGAATGACCTGGAACTCAGCTTCGCGAACCTGGTTGACCAATACTTTGTTTGTTGTCGGACTGCCGGGCGCGGTAACGGTTTCTGTGACATCTTGTGTTTCTGTTTCTATATGAATATCGGCGATGGTGATGACGTCAGCCTGCGCCAAGATCAGCGCGCGCTGCATCACATTTTCCAGTTCGCGGACATTACCTGGCCAGGTGTGCCGCAATAACCGGGATTTAGCTTCATTGGATAACTTCGGAATGGCACGTCCCTGTTTCTGGCAAATATTGGCGATAAACGCTTCAGCAATTGGCACAATATCCAGAGGTCGTTCACGCAAGGCCAATGCCTGTAATGGAAACACGTTCAAGCGGTAGTAGAGATCTTCGCGGAATCTTCCTGCCCAAACTTCTTCACGTAAATTCCGATTTGTGGTGGCGACAATGCGCACATCCAGAGAGATCAGACGGCGTCCCCCGAGACGTTCAACTTCTCTCTCCTGCAAAACTCGCAACAATTTTGCCTGCAGTGCGAGTGGCATTTCGGATATTTCGTCCAGGAGCAAGGTGCCGTAATTGGCAAGTTCAAATTTGCCTGGCCGACTCTGATGCGCTCCAGTGAATGCGCCTTTTTCGTAACCGAAAAGGACAGCTTCCAACATATTTTCCGGAATGGCGGCACAATTGATCGCGACAAACGGCCCGTCTTTGCGTCGCGACTGCCGATGGATGAAACGAGCCAGCACTTCCTTTCCTGCGCCGCTTGGACCAGACAGTAACACAGTGGCATCGCTATCAGCGACGCGTCGAGCCATCTCAAATAGCTTAATCGACTTAGGGTCTTCCACGATTGGCTCGCGGCCATCACGTAGAGTCGATTGAATATACCGGCCAACCACATCTAATAGTTGTTCGGGATCGAAGGGTTTTTGCAGATAATCTGTGGCACCATTTTTTAAGGCTCGTACAGCTCGATGCACGCTGCCAAACGCAGTCATCAACACAAAAGGCAATGTCTGGTCTTTTTTTCTCACTTCGGCCAGCAGTGTTTCTCCATCAACGGGTTCCATAGACACGTCGCTCACAACAATGTCCGGCCGTTGCCGTTCCAGTTTGACCAACGCGTCTCGTCCATTTTGTGCTTCAACAGTGCAATAGCCCGCCATGTCCAGCGTGGCTTTCAACGCCTCACGCAAGCTGTTGTCGTCTTCTACCAGCAAAATCGTCGCTGTCGCCATGAACTCAATCTCCTGTGATCGCTTCTGCCGTCAAGACACCGTCCTGCAAATCTCGCACCAGCGGAAGAAGAACCACGAAGCAGGCGCCCCCAAGTTCGCCTTTGCTGATAGCCACGGCACCGCCAACCGAACGCACAACGCTATGGACGATCGCCAATCCCAAGCCTGTACCGTCCACTTTGTTTGACACGAAGGGATCGAAAATTTCGTCTTCCAAATCGGGAGGAATGCCAGGGCCGTTGTCTTCAATTGCAATTTCTAGTTCCGAGCCTGTTTCAGACACACTCGAGGTGATTAGAACCTTCGGTGCATCTCGCTCCGCCACAGCTTCGAAAGCGTTGACCACCAAATTGGTCAGCGCTTCAAACAAGGCTTGCTCATTGGCCAAAACCTTAAGTGCTTGGTGCGATAACGTCTTGATTTCTAGTTTGATGTTTTTAATCTCGGCGATTTCCCGCCATTGTGCTGCCCACCTTGGCAAGGCATCACTCAGATTGATCGTCTGCGCGTTTTCTCGACCACCGCGCGCAAACATTAACAAATCATTGATGTAGTCATTGATCCGGCACAGCGACGCATTTAATTTGCTTGCCATTTCCGATCGAGTGGCCTGCGGAAGGCTTTCATTCAGGAGATGCTTGGCGTAAATCATCGCAGTGCTTAAAGGCGTTTTCAGCTGGTGCGATAGGCTCGTCACCGCTTTACCTAAAGTCGCCAAGCGACGGTTTCTTGCCACCTGATTTTGAAGCCGGCGCATATCCGTCACATCGGTCAGTACCACGAGCTGGCCTTGGCTTTGATCCAGTGGACAAGTCGCCACGTGCAGGTACCGTCCATCTTTGGTTCTCGCCTCAATTGCCGTTGCTGCGCTGAGATCGAAAGAAGCAGAGACCACCGAAGGCCACAAACTTCCTTGATGAATTTTGGGTAATAAAACCCGAGCACGATCGTTGTAGTGATCGACACGCCCTCGAGCATCCAGTACGACCACCGCACACGGCAATACCCTCAACAGCCCTTGTAGGCGAGCCGCTAAGATCTGCTTTTCTTGCAAGGCTCGTAAATGATCTCGAGAGACAACCTCGAGCTTGTCTGTCAAATGCTCGACATTCTCCTCAAGCGCTGAGTAGGATTTGAGAATCTCGCGACTGAGCCGTGAAAATTGGGCAAAAGCCTGTTTTAGCTGATCGCGATCCAGAGACAGTTGCTCATGCGAAGGATCGGACACCGAATTCGCTGGCACTGTATTCATGAACGCTCCCCGCGCTTAGTGAAAATGTGCCTTAACCTAGCAAGGAGCGTGCCACTCGATTTTGTTATTTAATTTCAATATGTTAGGAGGACATCGAAATTGTCGCTACGAATGAGGTCAATTTTCTGACACAACCTCAGCTTTATCGATGCCGTACTTCTTCATCTTTTCAACCAAAGTAGTACGACGCATGCCCAGTTGCTCAGCCGCACGCGCAACCACCCCATCATTGGCCGTTAATGCCTGTTCGATATACTGCCGTTCGATATCCGCCAGATGTGTTTTTAAATCAATGCCTTCATTCGGCAAATCGGCCGATACGCCCAACGAAGTCGAGCTTTTTTGTTGCTTGAGGAGCGCTGGCGGCTCCGGTTCTTCAATGCCCTCGTCATAACGATATTTCTGAGGCAGATCCTTGATATCGACCACGCCATAGGGATAGAGTATGACCATACGCTCGACAAGATTGGCTAGTTCACGGACATTGCCCGGCCAGTGATGGCGAGAAAGGCTTAACAGCGCATTGGCAGTGAAACGAACGCTGCCTCGTCCTTCTCGCTCAAAGCGCTTTGTCAACTCGGAAATCAATAACGGTAGGTCATCTGTTCGTTCGCGCAATGGCGGCATCTCAATTGGAAAAACATTCAGGCGATAATACAAATCTTCACGGAACGTCCCTTCTGCCACGGCGCTTTCTAAGTCCCGGTGTGTTGCGGCAACGATGCGCACATCGGCCTTGATCGTCTTGTTGCCGCCAACCCGCTCGAACGTTTTTTCCTGAAGCACGCGTAGCAGTTTGACTTGCATCGGCATAGGCATGTCGCCAATTTCATCAAGAAATAGGGTGCCGCCCTGCGCCATTTCGAAGCGGCCTTGGCGTGCGGTAATAGCGCCGGTGAATGCGCCCTTCTCGTGGCCAAACAACTCACTTTCCAATAACTCACCAGGAATCGCACCACAATTGACCGGCACAAAGGGTTTGTCTCTGCGATTGGATAAATAGTGCAGATTGCGAGCAACCACTTCTTTACCAGTCCCCGATTCACCAAGAATGAGTACGTTCGCATCCGTTGGGGCCACCTGTTCAATCAAACGCCGTACATTTTTGATGCCTTCCGACTGCCCAACCAAAGAACGAAACACCTTGGTGGTACCACGAGTCATGTCCATCGCATGCTGATCGCCACGACAAACTTGGCAGGCATGAATGGCCGACACCAGACTATGGTAGCGCAAGGGTTCACGAATTCTCGCCACAATCTGCGCCGCCAGACGCTCGGAAAGCTTGTCGAGACTGACCGTGGGGCCGTAGAGTAGCACGGGTAACAAAGGTGCCTGTTTGACAACCTCTTGTAGCACATCTTGGACAAATGTCGCACTCTGATAACAGAGCACCAGCCCAAG
>RFGJ01000657.1 GCA_003696665.1 Gammaproteobacteria bacterium
CTCTACCTTCTGATCTTGCTCATGGGCACTTCCTGTGTCCGCTACCGCGATTTGCTGGTATTCAACGAAGGACCCGAGTTTCCGGAAGGGGCCGTGCCCATCGAAGCCGATTTCCGCTTGCGCGTGCAGCCCGACGATATTTTGTACATTAGTGTTCACACAATAGATGAGGAGCTCAGCAAGCCGTACAACCTGATCATGGGTACGAATATTACAAACCTTGGTGCCAATGTTGCCCAGAATCCACTTATAGGTTATCTGGTAGGCCCCAAGGGGTATATCGATTTTCCCGGTTTGGGGCCCTTGCATGTAGGGGGACTCACGCTCGAGGAAGTAAAGCAGCTTCTTCTACAGCGTTTGCAGCCCTATTTGCGCGACCCCGTGGTGCGCGTGCGCTTCCTCAATTTCAAAGTGAGTGTAATGGGAGAAGTCCGAAATCCGGGAGTGCAGAATTTCACGCAGCAGCGCGTCACCATCCTCGAAGCCCTCGCCCAAGCCGGCGACGTGACGGACGTGGGCCGCCGCGACAACATCCTGGTCATTCGCGAAAACAATGGCGTGCGCGAGTACGGCCGCATCAACCTGCACGACCGCAACCTCTTCCAGTCGCCCTATTTCTACCTCAAGCAAAACGACATCATCTACGTGCAGCCGGGCAAGGCCAAGATGCTGACTGTGGTGGATCCGGTGCAGAAGGTGGGGCCGTGGCTGGGTGTGTTGTCGTCGTTGATTTCGCTTGCGTTGATCCTTACGAGGTGAGCGCGTTCCGCTGACGATGGACGATAGACAATAGACGATAGACCACCATTCATCGTTCATAGATCTTTGTCCGACTGGTGTACAAGTTTGAAAAACTCGAGGTTTGGAAACTTGCACTCGACTACCTCGAGAGAGTGTATGAATATTCAGGTGCCCTCCCGGAAGATGAAAAGTTCAACCTGGTTTCGCAGTGGCGGAGGGCCGCTACTTCCGTTTGCCTGAACATTGCAGAAGGATCCTCCGGCGGATCGGACAAAGTACAGAGAAGATTTTTGGGTATAGCCCTCCGCTCTTTGATTGAAACGGTGGCAATTCTGAAAATTGTTGAGAAAAGAAAAATGCTACCTGCTGACAGGTTGAATGAGATGTATCGCGATTCTCAAACGTTAGCGAAAAAACTTTATGCATTCAAGACATACCTTGAAAACAAAGATGGAAGTTTCCGGGAGCCGGAAGCAGAATACGACTCGAATTGGTTGATCGATTGGCATGACGAATCCGAGTGAGCAAAATTCCATCGTCCATCGTCCATCGTCTATCGTCAGAGTGGTAATCTGAAATGAAAAATCGTTGCGTGTCGTGGCGCCCCCGATTTGCATCGGGACAGGCGTTGCGTCGTGGCGCGAGGAAATAATACTTGAAAATGAAC
>RFGJ01000658.1 GCA_003696665.1 Gammaproteobacteria bacterium
CGTGATTTCGGCCATCTTCCGCAAGGGCGGCGATGTCACGTTCCTCGTCGAGGAGCTCAAGGCCGTGTTCGATCCGCGCGGCGGCTACTACAAGCGCGGTGGCAAGTACATGCCGTCCATCGTCGCCGAGATCGGCGAAGTCATCCAGCAGCATCTGGTGTCCATCGGCATGATGGAGGGCCAGCTGTCCACGCCGGAGCTGGAGGCCAAGCGCCGCGAGGCGAAGGAGAAGCTCGGCGAGGATGCCGTGGCCAAGGGCAACATGTGCGACAAGTGCGGCGCGATGGCCGTCGTGCGGCTGGACAACTGCAATACCTGTCTCGAATGTGGTGATAGCAAGTGTGGGTAACGACATAAATGGCTTCAGAAGAAATTGTATCGCTGATAAATGATAATATAGAAGCCCTTTCCTCCCTTAGGGATAAAAACCTTATCTCCAGAGGAAAATGGGGAGAACTTAATTTCGAAATCAACAAGAATGACTTTGATCAAATTTTCCACCTACTTGAACAAGTCAGACAGTACCCTATAAAACTTCTTCCTGACGCTGTAGCCCAGCAGTTCCGCCAACAAATTGATACATTCCGTCAGGTTTGTGAACAAATAGATGCCTTTCAGATAAGCACGCCAAATGCCCAGCAGACACGAAACAGTTTAAGCTCCCAGGTTCACAGTTTGGCTGATCAGATAACTGGATTAATGGCACAGTGGCTCCCTTTCCTAGCGATGGAAGCAGGCCAGTCGGACTTTAACAGCCAAATCCTTGAAAAAGCCAGAGAGGATCAGAAGGCGATTAAAAGCATTCTCGAGTCGCTAAAAACAGCGCTCCCAAAAGGCACAGAAGCAGCAGCTAAAGCTGGTGTCGATATCTACTCTTCGGCATTCGAGAATGAAGAGAAAAAACTCCTGAAAGAAGCTCGAACATGGCTTATCACTACAAGCCTACTGGCTTTGATTACAGCTTTGATTGCGGCTATTTTTTGGAACGCGGATTACATCTACAGTGCAATTTTCGACCTGCAACCAGATCAAGAACAAACTTCAGTGGTTCTCCGGACTCTTGGCAATAAGGCATTCATTCTTCTCGTATTTGGCTCAGCGACGCTTTGGTGTGGAAAGATTTATAAATCCTTACGCCACCAAGCAGCAGTGTATAAGCAAAAAGCAATTTCAATTGATACATTTGAAACTTTCTATTCGGCGGCATCTGACCCTCAAGCAAAAGATGCTGTCTTGCTAGAAACAACAAAAGCTATCTTCTCTGAACATCGCACGGGATATCTAGATGGGCAGGCTAAAGAATCTCCAGATGTTTATTCTCAAATCACAAAGGTTCTTCAAAAAGACTCATGATTTTCGCCAAGCAGAAAGTCCTTCCGCAGCCAAGCAGTAAAAAACTCTTTAGCGTCAAACTAAATTAAAAAATCCTCATGCAGCATTCAAGATTGCATCATCCGGGGGCTGTATGGTTCGCCTTGTCCGGGGCGAATCACCCTCCCTTCCCTCCCCCCCCCTGATTCCCTCGGACAAAGTTATTTCCTCCTTTTCGTGACTTGGCGGCCCCGGCAACGGGGCCGTTTTTTTCGGCCCGCGGCTTGCCGCCGGCCGCTGCATGAACTACATCTGGGATATGGGCCAGGCAACGAAGAAGGCGCAGCCGGCCACGGCCGGCTGGGAGCATTTCCATCACGGTGCCGACATCGGCATCC
>RFGJ01000659.1 GCA_003696665.1 Gammaproteobacteria bacterium
ATGTACTCAATTCAGCTGGTTGACTGGACCAGCGCTGCCTCTCAGATAAAAGAAGTTCGCGAAAAAGTTTTTGTCATCGAACAAAGACTTGACTGGAGTTTGGTTGAAGATTCATACGACACCGACAGCCTACATGTTTTGGCGCTATCTGCCGAAGGTAACAGCATTGGCTGTGGTCGAATCAAACCTTCAGGCCATCTTGGACGGCTCGCGGTACTGCTTCCTTGGCGACATGTTGGTGTTGGTAGCCAGATAGTGCAGACACTTGTAGGTGTCGCCGGACAAGCGAACTTTAATGAATTGCATTTGCACTCGACACTCAATTTAATGAATTACTTCTCTCGGTTTCAATTTGTGCCCAATGGACCGGTTTTTATGGAATGGGGCCGTCCGACACAACGCATGATACGGCCACTGGTCTCCCCTCACGTCACTGTTGCCCAACGTCAATTTGCCGGCACAACGCGCTAATGGATAACGAAAACTCCACGTCGTCTATTCGACGCCAAAACCAAATCGCGTTTCGAAAGGTGCTGACAGACAGCCAGACGACCTTTCGATGGTTGAGTCTCGCATTAGAGCCTTTGGTCACCGACGACCGTGAGATCATTGATACATTTTTGGCGGTGGCTAAAACCCACCCCAAACTTATTTTCCAAATTATCGTCGCCGATGACCACTTGCTACATTTCAAACGACACCGATTGATCGGATTAATGCAACGACTTTCGTCATCTTTCGAGGTTCGACGCTATCACAGTCCAGACAATTGCCCACTGACCACTGCCTTCGCAATGAGCGACTCAAGTGCGTATGTGCGCCCTATCGCCACCCAATGGCACTGTGAGCTTGTGACAGAACCCGCTCAATTGAAGTCGTTGGAAACACAGTTTCTCGAACATTGGCATATGGCGGAAAGATTTAACCCATTCCAACGACTCAACCTGTAGTGACACCACACCAATATCGGTATAATCGTCGCCCCATTCCGACGAGAGCCATTGTGTGTCCTGGATTAAAGAACAACTGCCCAAATTGATTCGTCTCGCTGTCCCCGCTGTGCTGGCACAGGCCGCACAAATGGGTCTTGGCTTCATTGACATCATGATGGCAGGCCATCACAGCGCACAGACCTTGGCTGCGGTGTCGGTTGGCTCGAATGTGTTCATCCCCATTGTTGTCATCATGATGGGATTTCTACTTGGCATCAACCCAATGGCCGCCAGTGCGCGCGCACGCCGAAATTTTCGTGAACTCGCTCGTCTATTGCACACAGGACTGGGCATTGCGCTTATTTTGGGTACGCTTTGCTGGTGGGTGCTCAAAAATCCAAGCTGGCTACTTGGTCAACTTGATTTACCACCAACGCTGCACGATGGTGCTGTCGACTACCTTCGCGCCATCGCTTTGGCTGGGTGGCCCATGCTATTGTTTTTGGTCTTCCGCTTTTTCAATGAAGGTTTGTTTTCCAACAAACAAGTCATGTTGGTGAGCTTTTCAGCACTGCCGCTAAATGCCCTGATCAATTATTACTTTTTATTCCATTATCAACTCGGCCCCTATGGGCTTGGTCTCGCAACCGCCATTTCATACGCTTTCATGTTCATCACGATGGCAATCTATACGTTGACAGCCAAACGATATTTCCGCATTCAGATTTATCTGACCCGCACATTCGGCGACTATAGTACGATGCGATCAATGCTAAAAATTGGTACGCCCATCGCTATCTCGCTCGGCATGGAGGTCACCTTGTTTGCCGGCATTGGCTTGTTAATTGCTCGTTATGGTGACGTCGTTGTCTCTGGCCATCAAATTGCGCTTAACGTTGCTTCAATGGCGTTCATGATACC
>RFGJ01000660.1 GCA_003696665.1 Gammaproteobacteria bacterium
CCATACATTGTTTCGGGCGTTGCGGCTTCACCGCACGGCTGCAAGCCCGATTCTAAGTTGGTAAAGTTCAGCTTTTTGCAGTGGAGTCAAAAGTATAAAGTCATAGTCATAGAAAGTGTTGCGAACTAAAACCATTCTAGCCTCAAGACATTTTTATGGCCGCAGCGCAAGAACGTGGTTGAGTAAGTTGTCAGGTCGTATCGAAACCCGTTTTGCGCCGTTCTTGGTCTCGATACGACCTTCGGGCTACTCGACCACCGAACAGATGGCAAACTGCCAAGTAGTTAGAAGTAGTCATTTACCTAAAGAAGTTATCCAGCACTAATGCAAAAAATGTGGCGTACTGAGAAACAATTGCGCTAATTAACAATCCACTTCCAAGAGCCAACCATGCTTGGGTAGATACGGCGTAAATCCACAATGTTGCAGGAAGGAAAGCAATGAATATCGCGAGAAAGAAGATAATACGGATTTTTTCTAAGTAGGCCATGAAACCGGCGCCTAGCAAAGGAATAAAACAGAAGAATATTGCTGTAGCACCTCCGTACCCCAAGATACTCAAATCTAAACGTTCTAAATCATTGTTATGGTGTTGTTGGCGCTCAAAGCGAATTAAAAACCATACAATTAAGGTGAGTGAATAAAAACCTACCAATGCTGCAATGATAAAAGAACCTTGCGGAGCATCTTGAAAATCTGAAATGAAGGGAATCTTAACAAGCCCTAAAGATGCTAGAAAAGTACCTATTCCTATAGTATCGGCTACGAGTCCTACGATTCCAGCATACAGTTGAAATTTGTCTAAACGGCTCATCAATCTAAACCCTGATAGAGATACTACGTTTATCGGTTTATCGGCAGGCTGCCCGCCAGGCATCCAGCGCCCAGTGTTTTTTGAGGAAATCGAAGTTCATGGCGTTGGCCTGGGGGCAGAAATCCGCCGTGTTCAGGTCGTATTCTACCCCAAAAACGGCTTTGTTGGACTGGACGAAGGGAGTCAGCAGGCTGCATTCGCCGTAGGTGAAGCATTCTTCGTTGAGCGCCCAGTCGAAATCGGGGAGTAAATCGGGAATCTGATCGAGGTCGTTCTTCAGGCCGATGGACAGGCCGCGGGCGTGGGCCTCGCTGGCAAGGAAGCGGTTGTAGGTCAACTGGTCGGCG
>RFGJ01000661.1 GCA_003696665.1 Gammaproteobacteria bacterium
CAGAGTTTGAACCGGTACGCGTATGTGCTCAACAACCCCCTGCGGTTCGTGGATCCCAGTGGGCATGTTCCCATAATCGATGCGGGAGATGGGGTCGGTAGTTTTACCTCCCCTCCGGAAACTCCTGTTTCTGGCGATGTAGTTGCAAATTGGCTAATCTACGATGAGATGCTACCCAATGCGCAAAGTCCCATTGCACTGACAATTGAGCGGCTTAACGCAATGGCTGTACGATTATTGCGGGATGAAGCCCAAAAGGTTTTGCGCAATGGGCCAGAAAAAAGTGACTCATTGATCCTGATTCTCGCTGCTTACGCCAAGGTCGAGGCGTACCGACAATGGAAGTCTATGGTGCAGACCGGCGCCCCCTGGGACCACAAACCCTACATTCTCAGTCGTTTTGGAGCGATAGCGTGGCATGATGGCTATGGCTATCGGTTTGATATCTGGTCGAATATCCACTATGGATATGTCGGACGCAAGGTCGGGTTGTCGCGAACAGAATTGCTTGCTGGTGCAGGTGCGGCTCAGATTATGGATGGGACCAGTCAACTTGGATACTGGGGAAGTTGGTTCGATGATCCGTATGATCAAGCATCGATCCGTATTGGCATCGAGCTGTATGAGCGGTATCAGTTAAATGTAACACCGGCTCAGTTCTGGCAGGTATTTGATGATTATGCTGGTTTGTTGCCTCGCAGGGGAATGGAGCCGCGATTCGGAACAGGATCGGCAGGAGGTAACGGTGGATATCGGTAGGCTCCAACGCAGACGAAACATTAGACTAGTAGGTTTGGCGGCTTTCGTGTTTATGCTGCTTCTGTCAGCTTGTCAACCCCCAGAGCAAGCGAGAGTACAAGTTCAGACAGATCTACAGATGTGTTTGCTAAATGTTACGGATTTACCCGTCGGATGGCAGATTGCCAGTGCTCCAGGCCCCTACGATCTGCCAGAACGCATTCTACCTGGCAGGGCACTCGCAGGTGTCAGGGTCACATTTCTGTACCCCGAGTTTGGAGCTAGAGCCTTCCATGAACTGTTGCTTTATAACGACCCCGAACAGGCAGCCCGTGAATTCGCACGACAGCAGCCAGGCGTGTTTTACAGATCAGGACGTATCACTCCTTGGGAGGAACCCGATATCGTTTACACGAATCGCTCCGCCGATAGATTCCGCCTGGCTTGTGCGGATTTCGAGACTGGGGGCAAATATAACAGAATCTGCGCGGCCCTGGCGCAATATGATCGGTTTCTCTCTGCCTTTGATACCTGGATCTCGCCTGAATACATGACACACGAGCAATTGATCCAAGCCCTGCAGGCCATCGATAGACAGATGACCCAGTGTGTTGAGCGTATTCAATAACATGGAGTAGAGAAGGATGAAGCGGCATTTATTCTTGCTGTTCTGAATAGTTGGCATTCTCTCTCCCATGGCTTGGTTTGTCGGCTTTTTGCCCGCTGGGCAGAGCCCTTTCAATATTATCTTCAGCCCAGACTGGGTCCATTATGGACTATCGGCGAGGTGGTCTACACCCTGGTTTTCGACTATGAGAATCGGCTGACGGAGGTGAAACAGGGAACGACTGTCCTGGCTTCCTTCGTTTATGATGCGGACGGCAACCGGGTCAAGAGCACAGTGGGTGGGGTGACGACAGTCTACATCGCCGGGCTGTACGAATACTCTGGCGGTGCGGCCAGGAGCTACTACACGGGTCCGGGCGGCGTCGTTGCCATGCGCAGCGGCGGCGTGGTCTACTACCTGCTGAGCGACCAGCTCAATAGCACGGCGCGCATTGTCAACAGCGCGGGGGTCATCCAGGCTGACACCTACTACTATCCCTACGGTAGCAAGCGGAGCGGCAGCTACAGCAGCCTGACGACAAAATGCTGCTCTGACGCGGCGGCGATCCGGGTGGGCCGCCGCGTCGTTTCGTCCA
>RFGJ01000662.1 GCA_003696665.1 Gammaproteobacteria bacterium
AGTTGCGGATATGTCCATATAAGTGGTTTGCGCCACTCGAATATGATCCAATATACAGTCGTGTCGGCGTCCCAGTAGCCGCTGCCGTTGGGTAGGCTGTGTTCGTTGGAATTATCCCATCCGCAGCAACATAGTGCGTTGCGCCGCCCGGATTGACCACAGCGGCGGCACGGTGAACGTTGCCGTCCCCAACCTGCGCGGTGTTTGACCAACCGCCCGCCCCATTCTGAGCGCCAGCCATACCAGCGGTGTTGATAACCATAGAATCGTATAGCTGATCGGTCGCCCAAATATATTGAGTTATGTTAGAAAAAAGTCCAAGCACGTCAGTATCTAAAATAATCGTCCTCTCGGTCTGAGCCGGATAGATATTTCCAGGCGCAGGGATGGATAACATGTCCACCGCCCGCGTCACTGTGGTTGTGGTGGTGGGGATGTAGGATGTGGCGAAGGGGAGTGCTTCGATTTGTGCGCCCCAAACATAAATAGCAGTTGCGCCTGTGCCGATGTAAAGGCCGGGTGTGGCACTGTTATATACATAGATGAGCACTGAAGTCAGTCCGGTTTGGATCGTATAAGTGACGCTGCAACGATAGAACCCGTTCGCTGCAGCTTCGATTTTCGCCGTCACCCCTGTTGCAACCGTGCCAACTTGACCATTGGCAAGGTCGAATGGTGTGTGTAGATAAGAAACGCCGTCGCGGATTGTCAATCCAGCCCATGACTGTGTCCCGGCCTTCAAGTAAACAGAAAACGTAATCGTCTCACCAGCGTTTGCAGTAATGCCGCCTTGAGCAATGTTCTTCCATGTGTTGGCCGCGTCCTCTTTTAGCCCATCAGCCGTCATACTCCCATCAGGAGCAGCAATAGCATTAGCAATGATTGGGGTAGCGGCGTCGAGGCCACTCTTAGTCCAATTTGCGCTATCAAACGCTTCGCTATCCAATAACAGGTTCGTGCTGCTACCTTCCAGCAAAAGCCCGATTCCTCCATCCGCCATGCGCTCGAAGGCGGGGAATCCAGCGGGCGCACCCGTGACCTGTCCGGTCAGTGGGTCAATGTAAGTCTTGCGAGACGCGCGGCTGTAGCTGGAAAGGCCACGATACTTGCCAGCAAAGCGCCAGAGTGCGAACTGCACCACCGGCGTGCCGGTCGGGTCGGCAAGCAAAGAGCTATATTCCAGCGTGACGGTCGTGGCAGTTGTCGCCACAATCGGGTATTGCTCGCCGTTGATGATGGCATATTGCCCGGCAGCCACGCCGTCCGGCACCGCTGTAAACGTCACGGTCACCGTGCGCAGCAGGCCAACCCAACCCGCTACGTCCGTCGCCGCCGGGATGGCCGCGCTGGCCGTAGCCGCTGCGAACGGCATCAGTTCGATTTGGTCAAGCGGCAGGTTGACCAGCGGCGAGGCGATA
>RFGJ01000663.1 GCA_003696665.1 Gammaproteobacteria bacterium
CCCGGGTTGGTCGCGAATATGGCTTGTTGGCACAAACACCGTGGCGGGCAAGCCCTTCTGGCTCAAAATTGGCCAAGCATGCGTCAAAAAATTTTGGTAGGCATCGTCAAACGTCAGAGTCACGACAGGTTTTTTTGGCTGGCGCCCCGATTTTAGCTGTGCCAGCACGCGTGGTAAGGACCATACTTCGAAGCCTTCTTCACGCAGTATGGTGAGATGGGCTTGCAACTGCTCAGGCGTGACCGATGTCACCGCCGGTGTTTTAGCGGACACATGGTGGTATTGCAGCACGATGATACGAGGTGCTGGCGTGGCTGCCCCAGCGGCGCCTCCCCATAAGAATAAACACAATAGTCTAGCGAGCCAACGCATCGGCCAATTTCACAAAGTCAGAGAGCGACAGCTGCTCGGCACGTACCGTCGGATCAAATCCCAGTGCTTTCAATTGTGCTTCATCGAACAGGTTTGAAAGAGAATTCCTAATGGTTTTTCGACGCTGGCCAAATGCCGCTGCCGTCACCTTTTCCAAATTTCTGACATCAACTGGATAGCGTTTGGCATGTGGTCGCAAGCGCACAATCGCCGATTCGACTTTGGGTTGCGGCCGGAACGCACTCGCTGGAACCGTCATCATCAAGGTTGGCTCGGCAAAATACTGAACGATGACGCTCAGTCGACCCCATTGTTTGTTGCCAGGGGTGGCGCACATGCGCTGCACCAGTTCCTTTTGCAACATAAAGTGCATATCTTGAATCGCATCAACAAATCGGAATAAGTGCAGCAACAGCGGGGTAGAAATGTTATATGGCAAGTTGCCGACCACTCTGAGCGGACCATCCTCGGTCAAGCTTGAGAAGTCAAATTTGAGCGCGTCCGCCGAATAAATTGTCAACCCGGGCGCATCGCTAAAACGTTCTTTGAGTCGCTCGACCAAGTCTCGATCTAACTCTATCACCGTCAAATGGTCAGTCGCCGCAAGCAATGGCTCGGTCATAGCCCCGAGACCAGGCCCAATTTCAACCAAGTTTTCCCCTGGTTTTGGCGCAATCAGGCGAACGATGCGCGCAACAATTCGGGCATCACTCAGAAAATTTTGCCCAAAACGCTTACGTGCTTGATGGCCATCCACCCAGCGAGACATGTTCACCCCTCCCTCTGTTTGGCCGTCACTGCCATGCGTATCGCAAGATCAATGGCATAGCACATGCTGTCTGCAGACGCTCGATTCGTACCCGCCAACGGCAGCGCAGTCCCATGATCGACTGATACTCGGATATAAGG
>RFGJ01000664.1 GCA_003696665.1 Gammaproteobacteria bacterium
CCCGGCGGTATGTGGACGGCCTTCCGGGTGTACCGCGCCCCCGCGGGCACCACGGATTTTCGCCTGCTGGCCGAATTACCGGTTTCCGACCCTGCTACTGTGTACCGGTACACCGATAGCCGCCTGTGGCCTGGAAAGGATTACGTGTATCGCGTCGAGGGTGTCACGGCGCAGGGAAACGTGATGCTTAGCGACGTAGTCATGGGACGCGGTGTGGTGTTTGCCACCCAGGCGGGCAGCATTCTGCTCTTTAGCCTGGGGCTTGGCCTGTTGGGGTGGCTTTTCCTGCCGCGCGGGTTTTTCCCTGCCTCCTCCGGCAAAGCGCATCGCAGCACTTCGTAAGTGGTACGCACATTGTCAGGGGGCACTCCAAAATGTGATGCGCACATTCCCTCGAAACAGGACTTGAGCAGTTCGCCGGTCGAGCGCTGCATTGAATCTGTTGAGGTGCAGCCTTGAAAGGACGTATGTTGCGACTGTCGCCTGTTCTGAACATTGCCCGGCTTCACCTTGTGCGGATATGATGCTGATTTTCCCGCTTTACAACCAATTTTTGCAAACTTCAAAAGTGAGTTGGGCATTGTAGGCTAGACTAGCGTTTTATGAACACAAGGAGTATTAATTTACTTTTTTTACAGTCACGTGTGCGCGACTTTGCAATATTAAGTGGGGTTGCCCTGGGCTATGGTTTGTCTGTGCGCTATTTGCCAGGCGGCTATGATGCGTTTGTTTTTTACATCAAGGCCCCTTTTTCTGGCACTACTGCACCGGGATGGGTCTATCTCTGTACCTATCCTTTATCGCTACTCGAATGGCCTTTTGGATGGCAGATTCTGACATTCGTCAGTGTGATTGTTGTTGGTATAACAGGCATGCTATCTGGAAATAAGCGGTGGTGGGGGGCTTTGGTTAGCGCTCCATTGCTTTGGGATATTTGGTTAGGGCAAATTGAAATCATCCCTTTGACAGGGTATCTCCTTACTTTGTTAGTGATCACAGACCGCATACGACCGATGTGGCTAGGCCTCAGCTGGCTAGCATTATTAACAAAGCCTCAGGTGGGGTTAGGAGCAATAGTTTTGCAAATCATTTGGTGGTGGGTAATCAACCCGAGAAAATGGAAAGAATTATTGTGTGCCATGGGGATTTTCATCGGGATAGTGACGTT
Source organism: Gammaproteobacteria bacterium (assembly GCA_003696665.1). Classification (NCBI taxonomy): domain Bacteria; kingdom Pseudomonadati; phylum Pseudomonadota; class Gammaproteobacteria; species Gammaproteobacteria bacterium. Next base: position 1,169 of record RFGJ01000664.1, read on the forward strand.
ATCAATTCTGTTGTGGCCCAAATGGGTTTCTGATTGGCTACATGTAATGCGCACATTTCATGCTACATGGTGGAATGCTGCTATCTGGCCTTATGGATTACTTGCCTGGCCAGTTTCTATATTCATTGCCACAAGAAAGGTGACAAAGCCTCGTATGCAATTGCGTACACTTGCCGCATCATCTCTGTTAGGTAGTCCATACTTCGCACTCTACCACTGTACTACGTTGCTTGCATTTACAGAGGATAAATTTTCATTTTTGCTTTCATGGTTGATTATCCTCGTCGGTAAGGGAATACCAAACCATTGGATGGGATGGGGATGGTTATTGCCAGTTTGGGTTTTAATCACCGACATTATGAACGTCATACGACGCCCAACCACATCTGAACTTGACCTCTCTCCGGCCCAAAGGTAAACGGTGCGATTTTGTGCGACTGGTTGTGAGTCTTCATCGGTTACGATAAACTGCTTGCCTGCCCTGCCGTTTGAACAGCCTTTGCGGGTATCGCCTGCACCTGGGGTAATTTGACTTCGCCTTTTCTCTGGCGTACAATCGAAACATTGCGTGGGGGCTTCCCCGTCTTTCCATCTGTGTTTTTTGAGGAGGAAACCATGAAAACTGTTGTCGGGCGTATCGCGCTGGTGTGGTTTGCGGCTTTCGTGCTGGTTGGCGGATGGTTGTGGGGGGC
>RFGJ01000665.1 GCA_003696665.1 Gammaproteobacteria bacterium
ATCCTACCGCGCGCTCGCTCTTCGACCGGATCTGAGACAGGTATGGCCCGCTATAGCGCCGGTGAATGATGATGAATATCGTATGAAGAGGATTTGAGGTTTTCTATGATTCCTCCATGCACATTTTAAAAAAAGTTCTTTTCATAACTATTTATTTAAGCCGCCAAGCTTGTTGGTACATAGTTGTCATCATACATCTTGCCGGTTCGGATTATCGCAAAAACGATATGGATAATCTTGTTACGCATGTTGTTGAGCACAAGGGCTTCGGCTTTTCCTTCAGCGAGTTTGCGCTGGTAGTATCGTCCCAGCCTCGAGTTGGATTTTGCAGCGGCGATGGCCGCTTGGGAAAGTATGCCCTTGACCTCTTTTTGGGCTCGTTGTGAGGTGGCTGCTTTGCTTGTGTATTGCCCCGAGGCAAAGACAAAAGGTGCGGCGCCGGCATGACAGGCAAACTTCCTGGGGTCGTCAAAGTCTTCAAAATCATTGGTATAGACGATGAACATGCAGGCCGTCAGAAAACCTACACCGGGAATGCTCATCAACAACTTGAAACGTTCTTTGAGCTGTTTGTGGGTCTGAATGATTTGTTGCATGGCCTGCTCGATATTCTGGATTTCTTCGTCCAGGTTTTGGATAAGCCTGCCAAGTACTTGTTTTTCAATCTCTTCGCCCCCGAATTGATTGATAGCACGCAGGCGATTCTTGTGACGGGTGCGTTCCTGGACGAGTTTCTGGCGCAGGCGCAGCAGGCGGGTGAGGCTGTGGATATGGGACTGGCGCTGCCGGTATAGTCGGGCCTCATCGACATAACGCCAGGCATAGCGGGCAATGCGCCGGGCATCCAGCGAGTCGTTCTTGCCACGCATGGGTTCATAGGTCTTGCGGATTTTGAGCGGATGCTCCACCCAGGCATCAATGCCGAGCAAGGTCACAACCTTGAGCAGCCATGCGTTGTAAATACCAGTGGATTCTACACACAGCAACAGGCTTTGGGCGGAGATGTGGTGCGTGCGGAGCAGTTTGTTGAGTGCTGCGCAAATGTGTTTGAATTGGTTGCGCACCTCAAATTCGCATACGATTTCCCCTTTGGCGTCGGCAAGGGCAAAGTTGAGTTTGGCCTTGCTCGTGTCACAGCCGAGGAAAAAGTCATAGCTCTTTTCTATAGCTGAAATTTTTTAATTTTTAAGTTGCTCAAACAGTGTTTATTCGGGACATCTCGAATCCTTTATTGGCTTTAATAAGCCAGTTATCTATATGAGATTTTCCGAATATGCAGGCGAGGTGGTCCAAAACCTCAATTAGGCTTCAAGCCTGGAACCAAGGAAGGTTTACCACCCGCCTGTGCTGTTTGAGCTTTTCAAAGAAAAGAACCAGGTTTTGTTTTTTATTTGTTATAAACATGAATATATATCTAATCCTTTAGGGCTAATCTAAAGGAATCGAGGAATCGCCGGTTGAGACTCGCTGCGCTCGATGTTGATAGCCGCTGCGCGGCCTGTTGAGACGCCGCTGTCGCGGCGATGTTGAGAGG
>RFGJ01000666.1 GCA_003696665.1 Gammaproteobacteria bacterium
CGGACTGGTGCCGGCGATTGCGCAGGACGCTTCTTCGGGAAGGGTTCTGATGATGGCCTGGATGAACCGGGAGGCCGTCGAGCAGACGCTCGCCACGGGCTTTGCGCACTATTATTCGCGCTCGCGCCAGAAACAGTGGAAGAAGGGCGAGTCCTCTGGCCACGTACAGAAGGTGGTGGCCATGTATCTGGACTGCGACGGCGATACGCTGCTGCTGAAGATCGAGCAGACCGGTCCCGCCTGCCACACCAACCGCCCATCCTGCTTTTACCGGCAGCAAAAGGACGGAGAATGGGTCGTCATCGAGGAGCCCGTGAAATGAGCCAGAACATCAACGCCGCTGAAATCCTGAAGGAACTCGCCAAGGTGCTGGAGGCGCGCAAGAACGAATCGCCCGAGGCCTCCTACGTCGCCTCGCTGTACGCGAAGCCGGACAAGATGCTGGAGAAGATCGGCGAGGAAGCGGTCGAGACGATCATCGCCGCCAAGAACGACGACCGCGAGCAGATCATCTACGAGACCGCCGATCTGTGGTTTCATTCGATGGTGATGCTTGCCCAGAAGGGCCTCTCCCCGGACGATATTCTTGCGGAACTCGCCCGCCGCTTTGGCGTTTCCGGCCATGAGGAAAAAGCCTCGCGGAAATAACTTCCCTCGCCTGTTTGCAGCAGCTTCAGGCGCTTTGACACCCTTCGAGACTTCACCTACTCTCAAATCGTAAGAGATTTGAGGAGACATTCAGATGAACAAGCGACAAAAAGCTACATGCGTGCATTAATAAGTTAGGCTTATTAAATGAAGGAAATGTTACAGAGGAATTCTAAGCTGATTGGAGTGATCATTGGTTTGTTGCAAGGTATACCTCAAGGAATAATGTTGCCTAATAATCCTGTTTTTCCAGTATTCAACGACGAAAGTATATGGATGGTAATAGCATTTGGGGTATTTGCCCCTCCACTTCTAGCTTTTCTAAATTCATTTATTAGCTCAAGACTTGGTTTAGATTTTATGCGTAAAATTAATAGCTATGTGAGCTTGTATTATATGATCATCGCCGGTTCAATTTCTCTTGGCATAACTGGGCTCATAGTTTTCTATATTCTTGGTGGCAATGAGTCTTCACTAATGCCAATTTTATTTTTTTCAGCAGGCGGCATAGGTTTTCTGATTGCGTATTTCATAGACCCGAACCTAGGGTATAAGTATGAACAAAAAGCCTAAAATTCTGGGGCGTAATCAATAATTCTCGGCTACAAGGAAAAAGCTTTCCGGAAGTAAGCCCCGCCTGTAAGCAATCCCATTACTTGCGGACAAAGCCACCATGCGGGATTGTCCTTGAACAAGACATTGCTGTTCACGACCCTGGCCCTGATTGCTTTTGCGGCCAATTCGGTGCTGTACCGGCTGGCGCTGGCCGGGCAGCCGTTGCCATAGCATCATCCCCATGCCCGCCGGATTCTGCTATCCTTGCAGGGAAACCGGGAGGCATCAGGCATGACGGAGGCAGCACACACATCGGCGGAGCATTCTGAGGCC
>RFGJ01000667.1 GCA_003696665.1 Gammaproteobacteria bacterium
GGAATTGGCAGTTGGCAGATGGCAGATGGCAGTTGGCAGATAGCGGATGGCAGTTGGCAGTCACCCTGTCACCTTGTCACCTTGTCACCTTGTCACCCTGTCACCTTGTCACCCAAAGGAGCGACGCTTGGCCGAACTCTTGGCCGACCTGTCCCTATCTACGATCGAAGGGAGCCGGATAAACTTGTGGAGTTCGCGGCCACCGCTTTCGACGCGGATCTCTGGATTGTGGAGCACTATGCAGAGACGAGAGGCTGCAAAAGACAGGCAAACGAGAAACTTATGTTAAAATAGACAGGAGGAGCCGCTATCGATCATGCCAACAATTTCAATGTTTTACGGTATCATCGTCCGCATGTATTATGCGCCAGGCGAACATCCGCCCCCGCACTTCCATGTATACTATGGTGAGCACAGAGCCACTGTAGACATTCGCTCCTGTGACGTGATCGAGGGGAATTTACCTAAGCGCCAGACAAAACTTGTCCTTGCATGGGCAGAACTTCATCAGGATGAATTGATGGCGAATTGGAATTTGGTTATGAACGGGGAGGAACCCTTTCGGATTCGACCGCTTCGCTAGTAAATACCGGTGAAAGGCCATCAATAGATTCTGCAAAAGGGAAAACCGGCGGATTCCTACCATGACGCTTACGCCGGACTGGACTTGGAGGTAATACGATGCACCCGGCAGTGATAAAAGTCGTAGCCATGGATGATTATCTTCTGGTTGTCGACTTTGATAATGGCGAACAAGGGACTTTGGACATGAAACCCTTTTTGGATTTCGGTGTCTTTCACCGGCTCAAGGATCCGGCTGTTTTCAAGCGTGTACATGTCGTTTTTGACACGGTAGGATGGGATGTTGGTGTGGACTTGGATCCCGAATTCGTTTATGCAAAGTGCCAATTGTTGAATTCTCAGCCAGAAGGACTGTCGTAGAGTCCACAGGCAACATGTGGAAAGAGTATATTCAAATGACTGACCAACAACAGCTACAGGACGCGCAGACCGCGTCCACCGAAGATCAGAACCA
>RFGJ01000668.1 GCA_003696665.1 Gammaproteobacteria bacterium
ATGGAAATACACGATCCGCAAACCAATCATGTCGTGGATGCCTTTGCACGAGAATTGGCTCTTGCACTACGGCGCATTACAGGGTACTCCGGCGAAACACCCCCGGAGAAAAACTTACCCCAAGCATTACAAGACCCAGATGAAAAAACACTGAGGAATGATAACAATGGCTTCGAAGAAATTTGAACCTCCCCAAACTCCCGATGAGTTCTTTCGGGAAGTTGAGGCACATCGCCCTACTCGGGGCAAATCTGCACATGGAGAAATCTGGGCAGTGTACGCCCGTCTCTCTCGTGAAGAGCCAGGCCGGTATCAGTATTCAAAGGATACGCAGATCAATAAGGCGGAAGCCTATGCCAGAAATCATGGTGCAGAGCAGGTACTTGTCTACAAAGATTGGGATTATTCTGGCAAGAACTCCAAGCGTCCGGAATTCCAACGACTGATTCGCGATATCAAGGCTGGACGAGTGGATGTAGTCGTCGTTCACCGCCTGGACAGGCTATACCGTAACCTGGAGTCGTTGCTACACTTCATCCGCTTGCTAAAAAAATGCCATGTCTGCCTGATGAGTGTAACCGAAGCAATCGACACAGACACCTGGTGGGGACTGTCGGTACTCCATATGCTCGGCATGTTGGCCGAGATGTGGGTCCGGCAGACCAGTGAACGTACTAACGCGTCTCTGAACAGACGCGCACGCAAAGGACTTCCATTAGGTGACCTGCCGCTGGGCTACTGCAATGGTTTGTGCTCTGCCTGTACAGACCCCAACGGGGAGGGTTACTGCCCATTATGGGGCGAACCCGACCGCATCGAAAGCCAGGGGGGACGGATACCCGTCCCCCACCCTGTTGACCACTACGTTGTAAGGTGGATTGTGGATAGTTACCACAATGGCATGAGTTACCACGATATTGCAGACTACCTCAATTTCCATGATTTCACTTTGCCAGATGGAACGCAGGTTCACTTCCGCACTCGTGGAAAGAAAAGCGACCGCAAGAAACCCATTGAGCAACAAGACCGCACCTTCAAACGAGACAGCATCCGTATCATTGTCGGGAATATCTTCTATGCCGGTTTTGTGGCCCGCTATCCCAGCCCCGATTTCAGCATTGAAGACAACGTAGAACATCCCGAACGTATCCCTACCCCCAAACCCAAAGGGAACCCGCGTGAAATTGTGGAAAAGCATCCCGGGCAACACAAGCCACTGATCACGTTACAACTCTGGGAGGCCAATCAGTCCATCCGCAAAGGGCGCAGCAACTCCCCCACAAATGCACGCCGCAAAACGCGCATTTATCCTCTGACTGGAGTAGGCCGTTGTTGGGAGTGTAAGCGGCAAAAACGTGTGGAGAGTCTGCGAGGCACGTTGGACCACGGTCTGGTGTACTATCGATGTGCGTACACCCAAAAAAGCATCAAACGACGGAGCACTCGCAGGCCATCAGCCGCTACCCAGGCATTGAAAACGCATGCTCTTG
>RFGJ01000669.1 GCA_003696665.1 Gammaproteobacteria bacterium
GAGTTTCCATCGCTGGCGTGGCGCGGCGAAGAAAAATGCATTTTTTTCGAAGAAACCTGTTGACGGCGGAAGGAACCACGCTAAACTGAGCCCCGCATTTGAGACGGCGACCCGAGACGCCGATAGGGAGAAAAGGATCGGCGGCGGGTTGATTCGCCTCTAGGCAGATCGACGAGGATCTTTGAAACTTGAGTTGTGCGATAAGAACGGCCCGTTTGGAGGGTTCGCCCTCCAAAAGGAGTTTTAGCAACCCGCGCGATCGAAAGATCGCGAGAATCAACACTTTCCGACGGAGAGTTTGATTCTGGCTCAGAACGAACGCTGGCGGCGTGGATAAGACATGCAAGTCGTGCGGAGGTTGTCGGGTAGCAATACTTGGCGACCTTAGCGGCGAAAGGGTGCGTAACACGTTGGTAATCTACCGTGAAGTTGGGGATAACCTGCCGAAAGGTAGGCTAATACCGAATGTGGGCCCCTCCGGGATGCCGGAGAGGCCTAAAGCCGGGGACCTTCGGGCCTGGCGCTTCACGATGAGCCTGCGGCCTATCAGCTAGTTGATGGGGTAATGGCCCACCAAGGCGAAGACGGGTAGCTGGTCTGAGAGGATGGCCAGCCACACTGGAACTGAGACACGGTCCAGACACCTACGGGTGGCAGCAGTCGAGAATCTTTCACAATGGGGGCAACCCTGATGGAGCGACGCCGCGTGGGGGATGAAGGGCTTCGGCTCGTAAACCCCTGTCATCCGCGAGCAAAGCTCACCGGTGAACAATCGGTCGAGTCTGATAGTAGCGGAAGAGGAAGGGACGGCTAACTCTGTGCCAGCAGCCGCGGTAATACAGAGGTCCCGAGCGTTGTTCGGATTCACTGGGCGTAAAGGGTGCGTAGGTGGTGGCGCAAGTCTGGTGTGAAAGCTCCGGGCTCAACCCGGAAAGGTCATCGGAAACTGCGTCACTAGAGGGTTGGAGAGGGGACTGGAATTCTCGGTGTAGCAGTGAAATGCGTAGATATCGAGAGGAACACCAGTGGCGAAGGCGAGTCCCTGGACAACTCCTGACACTGAGGCACGAAAGCTGGGGGAGCAAACAGGATTAGATACCCTGGTAGTCCCAGCCCTAAACGGTGCACATTTGCTGTGGGCGGATTACACCCCGTCCGTGGCGTAGCTAACGCGTTAAATGTGCCGCCTGGGGAGTACGGCCGCAAGGCTAAAACTCAAAGAAATTGACGGGGGCCTGCACAAGCGGTGGAGTATGTGGCTTAATTCGATGCAACGCGAAGAACCTTACCTGGCCTTGACATGCAGGTGGTAAAAGCCCGAAAGGGTGATGACCCCGCAAGGGGAGCCTGCACAGGTGCTGCATGGCTGTCGTCAGCTCGTGTCGTGAGATGTTGGGTTAAGTCCCGCAACGAGCGCAACCCTCGTGTCCTGTTGCCACCCCCGGTTCGCCGGGGAGCACTCTGGACAGACCGCCCCGCTTCAACGGGGAGGAAGGTGGGGACGACGTCAAGTCAGTATGGCCCTTACGGCCAGGGCTGCACACGTACTACAATGCCCGCTACAATGGGACGCAATACCGCAAGGTGGAGCAAATCCCCAAAAGCGGGCCCAGTTCAGATTGTCGGCTGCAACTCGCCGGCATGAAGCTGGAATCGCTAGTAATGGCGCATCAGCTACGGCGCCGTGAATACGTTCCCAGGCCTTGTACACACCGCCCGTCACATCATGAAAGCCGGCTGTACCCGA
>RFGJ01000670.1 GCA_003696665.1 Gammaproteobacteria bacterium
CCCCCGGTGCGCGGCCATCCAACGCTCTTGCTTGGGGCAACCGAGGCCGACAAAGAGCACCCGAGCCCCGCTCTCGTTGATCGCTTGCACGACCGCGTCGTCCTCCTCGGCCGACAGGGCGCGGAACGGCGGGCTGTACGCGTACACCACCCGCAGCCCGGGGTAGCGAGTTCGGAGAGTGCGAGTCAGAGATTCGAGCACCGCCGGCGCACCGCCGTAGAACCCCACAGGAAGCCCTTCCCGGGCGGCCTCCCGACACACCCGCAAAGTCAGTTCCGGGCCATGCACGCGGGTCTGGGTTTCGTGCCCGCACCGCCGCAGCATCCACACAAGAGGCATCCCATCGGGAGTTACCAGATCAGCCCCATTCACCACTTCACGGAACGATGGGTTATCGTACGCCTCCATTACCATGTGCACGTTCGCGACACACACGTACCGACTCTCCCGCCCACCAGCCCAGGCTAAAATGAGTTCTGTGGCCCCCCGGAAACTCGTGGGATCTACCCGCATCCCGAGTATCTTGGCAGTCATCTTCCCGCCGCTTGTCTGTAAATCTCCATCAAGAGTTCATAATTTCGCTCCGGGCTGTATTTTCTTTCATATTCCCGCCGGGCCTCTCGCCCCATCTCAGCCATGCGGCCGGGGTTTTCCCACGCCCACGTCACCTTCTCCGCTAGGTCTTGCGGATTTCCTGGTTCAAAGAAGATGCCGGTGCGACCATCCGCGACAATCTCGCGCATCGCGCCTGTATCTGACGCAATCACAGGAACACCGCATGCGAATGCTTCCACTGCCACCATGCCAAAATTCTCATACCAACCCTCGGACGGCCACACCAAAAAACGTGCGGCTTTGAGCAAAGATATTAGCTCCTCCTTTGCTAGTCGAGGGACCCATGTTACAGAGCAGTCCTCCTGTGTCAATGCGATCACGTCGTTCATCAACTCCCCATCGCCTCTAACTCTTAACGGGACACCCTCAATCCTTCTCCAAGCTTCCATCAATGTTTTCACACCCTTTTCCTCTGTTAGTCGCCCGACAAACAGAGCGAATTCCCCCACTCCTCCTCCCCTATACCCGGGATCCGCGGACACAAAGTGAGGCTTTACCACCATTTTCGTCGGCGGCAACCCCCAATCCACAAACTTTTCCAAGAAAAACTCAGTAAACACTATATACCTATCGACTTTCCGTTGCCACGTTCTCAACGCCTTATGCGCAAAAATCAAAAGTGCGACTCCGCAAGTCAATTGCGTCGACCCTCGATAACACTTGTGGAGAATGGCAGGCCACGGTGTAAACGTTCGCGCGCATTTGTCGCACACCCTGCCATCCCTATAGATCGTGCCCTTTGCACAAAATATTCGCTGATTATGCAAGGACACCACAACCGGCACACCCATGCGCTTACAAGCGTAAAGAACCGATGGTGAAAGAGCTGCAAATGTATTATGAAAATGGGCTATATGGGGTCGATGTCTTCTTATCAATTCCCTGATTTTATCATAAGCATCACGGGACCAAACAGCACCCAACGCTGCCCCCCACGCTGGCCTGCTGAGCAGGTCACTGTTCTCGCCCACAAGTTCCAGCACCTCATGCCCGTACCGTCGCAGCAAATTCGCTTCAGATTCAAATACGGTATCTTCCCCCCCAGGGGTTAAATAGCGATTATGCACGAGCAAAACACGCATACGCTTTACTCCTCCAGCGCAAGAGGCTTGCGTACCCTACAATCAGCAACCAAACAACAGGAGGGTGCCAAATAAATACGCCTGCAGTAAATAAGCTGAGCCCCATATTCACAGCCAACACACCTAATCCTTCTAACGCATAATTTGCGACGCCCCCCACGTTCTTCCCCTTGTTGTACTTTAACTCCGACGCTAGCGTCGACCACACGGCTAACACACTCGCGACAAGGGGCACAAGCCCCGCACCTCCAACTCCCAGCAAGACTTCAATAAAAACATTATCCGCTCCAGAGTAAGCGAAATCTTCTCCGAAAGGGGCCAGGGGGGCAAGCAAGAAGCGGGTGCCCGTCATTGCCCCATAACCAAACAAAGGGCGCCTCGTTATAAAACTAAGCGCAAGCCCCCACATCTTTATGCGCCCAGATAACTCTATTACTTGTGATATATCTTGCCCCCTTAGGAAGTATTGCCACGGCGTCGAGGAGAGGAGAAGACCAAAGCAAACCGCGAGTCCCAAGAACATCATTAATCGGATACGCCTTGCTGCATACGCAACCACAAAGAGGCCACAAGAAAACGAAAACCACGCGGATCTTGACTGCGACAAAAAAAGAGTGGCAAGGCACAAACCACAATATACTGCATATCTCAACTGTCCGCCACGACTAAAATATCTCGCGAGAGCCACGATGGCTAGAGTCGCCGCGATTGCTCCAACGCCATTCGGGTGCACAACAGGGAGCACGCCAGCCAAACGGAAAGGTATCGTGGCTTCAGATCCCCCTTTTAGTTGCTTCACTGCGGCATCCGGCCACGCTATAACACCCGCCCATACAGTTAGAAGAAGCCCTGCATAAAGAAGCCACACTAGGTCAAACAAGGCTTCGTAGTTTTCGAGCTTGCCCGTATTTGACATGGTAGTTGCAACAAGAACTAGGCCGATCATGTACTCCATCATTTTATACGCGGTCCACAAGGGCTGGACAGACCAAAAGACTGACATAAAGCCTATGCTGGTATAGAGGACAAGCCAGCCCAAGGGGCCCGCGCACAAACATCGCAAAGCGGATGTTATTCTACATCCTGCCAAGGCAAGTATACAAATAGAAAAGGCAACGCACGAAACTGCTGCGATCCTATATATTTTTGCAGCGTCCAAAGCCGCAGGAACTCCACTGTGTGGATTAAAAACTAACCCGCTCAGGAAGAATACTATCCAAAACGACCACCACCAACGAAACGCGTTGCGGAGGCGAAGGGGTCTTGAGTTTCCAACCATAGCGCCCAGCCCGTGCCCGTCCGGAAATACGAACTTTAACCGCGCATCCCGAACTGGCCCAAGAGATTGCTTTAGCCCGGCGAGCCGATGAGACGGTGTAGAGGCGAAATGTAAGCGGATCATTAGTTCTACTTCATCAGATTTCCCAGAGCCTTCGCAAAGGGCAGGTTTAACGGCAGAGTGGTTCCGGGTATCATTCTAGTTCTACTTTGTCATATCTTCACAACTCGTTGCTTTGCTTAGCTTTTCTGACGTGTGATGCCATCGCGGATGCCCTTCGCCGGTGACGTCGGGCCATCTGCGCCAGGGCGTCCTCCAATGTCACGTTCGCGCGCGGCAGCAAGATGCTGAGCACTTCCCGGACGTCGCGCGCACTCAACAAGGGCAACGCACCACGATGCTTTCGGCGGACCTCCAACAAGAACAACAACGCCATCAGCACCATCGCCATGTGGTGATGCCACCCCTGCCACAACCGCACCTGGTACTCGCCCATGCCCACTTCGCTCTTGGCCTCCTGCAGGCTCCGCTCCACCCAGTAGCGCTGCCCCTGCATGTATGCCAATCGCCGCACCGACGTCTGCTCCGGCGCGTTGCTCAGCGAGTACTTGATCTCCCCAGGGTTGCGCACCGAGCGCCGCACAATCAGGTGCCAGCAGTGGGCCTCGGGCTCCCGCCCGTCCCACACCCACACTCTGCGGTGAAGCACCTCCACCCACAACGGACCCTTCG
>RFGJ01000671.1 GCA_003696665.1 Gammaproteobacteria bacterium
CGTGCCGGTCTGCCTGGGGACGGACGGCTTCTCCTCCACCATGTGGACGGAGTGGAAGACCGCCTACCTGCTGCACAAGGTCTGGCACCGCGACCCGCGGCGCATGAACGGGGCGGACGTGGCGCGGATGGCGGCCTACAACAACGCCGCGCTCGCCAACGTCTTCTTCCCCGAAGCGCCGATTGGCAAAATCGTCCCCGGCGCGTTCGCCGACCTGATTCTGGTGGACTACCATCCCAACACCCCGCTAACGCCCGGCAACCTGCCCTGGCATATCGTCTTCGGCTTCCACGAGAGCATGGTGACGATGACGATGGTGAACGGCCGGGTGCTGATGCGCGACCGTAACCTGCTGACGCTGGACGAGGCCGAAATCACCGCCCGCGCCCGCGCACTCGCCCCGCAGGTGTGGGAGCGGTACAAGACTCACGTTACAAGATAGAACGCTGATGTCGCTGATTGGCGCTGATTTACGCTGTCACGTCAAAAAGCAACTGCGTAAACCTGCGTGTGACTGTGCTATCTGCGTTCGGAATTTTTCCCCTACACGGTAGAACACTGATAGACACCGTTCAACACACCAGGAGCCGAAATGAACTACAAGCACAGTGACCTGACTGGACAAATCATCGCGGCCTTTTACGATGTGTACAACACGCTGGGCAGCGGGTTTCTGGAAAAGGTGTACGAGAATGCTCTTGCACACGAATTACAGAAACGCGGTCATCGGGTGAGGCAGCAGATTCCGATTGATGTGTTCTACGACGGCGTCAACGTTGGTCACTATGTGGCAGATTTAATAGTGGATGACCTGGTCATCGTGGAAATGAAAGCCATAGAAAATATCACGTCTGCTCACGAAGCCCAACTTCTCAACTATTTGCGCGCAACCGGTATTGAAGTCGGTTTGTTGTTGAATTGCGGTCCACGCCCTCAAGTGCGTCGAAAAATCTATGAGACAGCCCGACACAAATCCAAAAAGTAACAGCGTTTATCTGTGTTTATC
>RFGJ01000672.1 GCA_003696665.1 Gammaproteobacteria bacterium
AAAGACCCAGAAGGATCTTCAACCCATATAACCTCTCACGACCTTGGAATAGGTAAATAACACGCAAGGGGGACTGAGTCCCCCATTGTACACTTAGGAGGTGATCCGTCCGCAGCTTCCGCTACGGACACCTTGTTACGACTTCACCCGACTCATCTTGTCAAGTATCGTTCAAGCCCGAAGGCCTGACCTCAACCAAACAAGACTCGCCTGGTGCGACGGGCGGTGTGTACAAAGAGCAGGGGAGTATTCAGGGCGTCATAATGAAACGCCCTTACTACGCATTCCACATTCATGAGGACGCTTCCAGTCCTCAATTCTTACTGAGACTATCATTAGGGGTTGGCTTCGTCTTTCGACGTTGCATCCCATTGCGATAGCCATTGTATGCCGCGTGTGGCCCTGGACATAAGGGGCATACAGACCTCATCTGGACGTCTCTTTCATCCTGTTCGACACAGGCGATCCCCACAAAGTTCCCGATCTTGCTTGCGCAATCGCTGGTAATTGTGGGTGACGGTCTCGCTTGTTTACACACTTAAGTGCGCATCTCACGACACAAGCTGCAATGGGCCATGCACCACCAGTCCTAGGCTCCAGTAAGCTCATCAGGCTGACTTTCACAGTCTAGGACGGTCCAGGTAAGATTTCCGGCGTTGAATCCAATTAAACCGCAGCATCCACGCGTTCCGGTGCTCTCCCGTCAATTGCTTTAAGTTTCAACCTTGCGGTCGTACTTCCCAGGTGGCGCGCTTAACGCCTTCGCTCCAGCACCGGGAGACTAAGTCCCCCGACACTTAGCACGCATCGTTTACGGCTAGGACTACGAGGGTATCTAATCCTCTTTGCTCCCCTAGCTTTCGTGTCTGACTGTCGGATGTGTCCCAGTGCACCGCCTTCGCCACAGGTGGTCCCATCAGGATCTACGCATTTCACCGCTCCCCTGATAGTACCGTGCACCTCTTCCACTCCCAAGAACGGAAGTATCTTCACCGTTTCGGTTTCGTTAAGCGATCCGCTTTCAGCAAAGACTTTCCGTTCCAGCTGCACACGCTTTAGACCCAGTATATCGGTCCACTCGGAGAGATGGTTTTACCGCGGCTGCTGGCACCATCCTTGCCCTCTCCTTTCTTCTGGACGTATTTACTGTCCAGGACAGCCACCCGTTAGAGTGGCACTCTGCCTCACCACATCACACTTTCGTGCATTGTGTAGTTTTCGCGTCTGCTGGACCCCGTAGGGGCCGGGACTTTATCTCAGTTCCCGCCTGCCGGCCACTCCGCTAAGAGCCGGTACCGATCATCGCCTAGGTGAGCCATTACCTCGCCTACGAGCATAATCGGGGGCAGTCCCATCCTGCAGCCTTACGTTTTGGTGTTGGGCTTTTCCAAGTTTCCACACCTATCGGGGTTTATCCACAGTTTCCCGTGGTTATCCCCGACTGCAGGGTAGGTTGACGACCTTTTCCTCAGTTTTTCGCCAAGGGCCGAAGCCCTTTGACTTGCATGACTTAGTCTAAGACAGATAGCAGCCCGAGCCATCAGCATCAAATGGTGTATGATGAATATTTCATCTGACACTGATTTATTGGACCGTTAGGTCTTGAGTTTAGCAATTGACGTGTAGAGTTACCTATTCCAAGGTAATCGTGGGTTATATGGGTATGTGACAAGCCTTCATCATGATCCGTGGTATCATGTTCTTGGCCGGACGCCTCGCACGGAAGTGGTCTTCGGTTCGTCCTTTGTTAGTTGCAGCACTGGATGTCGTTCCCGTCACGATGGCCGGAGCCATTCAGGGCGATGATACGCGTGCTGGCAAATTATTGTAGTTCGTGTCGGTATATATAGTTGGCGATTTGTTCGCTGGAGGTGATCGAGTTCGCCCGTGGGCGATTGGTGGTGAACGTTTTCGACAATTCATAGGTGTTTGTGGTTTTATATAAACCTTCATTTAAGTTCCCTGTTGAAAGGTGGGAAGAAGGTTTGTTAGGGCAATGGAGTGTCGCGTGTATGGGG
>RFGJ01000673.1 GCA_003696665.1 Gammaproteobacteria bacterium
AAGCTCGCGACGATGGGCCTAGGATGCTATGAGATGGAGGTTGATGCATGAGATCATTGATGGACGCATCTTGCCGGATGGCCTTGGCTGCCATGTTGCACGACGCAGGCAAGTTTGCTGAACGTGCAAGGCTCGAAGTGGCTGGTGAAACTGCCGATGCCAACAAGCAGCTTTATTGCCCGCACCAGAAGGAATTTACCGATGCGACGGGTTACTTTACGCATATTCATGCTGCCTACACCGGCATGGCAATAGATCTGATAGAAAAGCAAATGCCCGACCTTGTGGGTGACGATGTCTCCCCTTTTGCTTCGTGGAGGAGCGAAGATGTGGCCGATTCGCTGATCAATGCGGCTGCTGGTCATCATAAACCGCAAACCTTTCTGCAGTGGGTTGTCGCCACTGCCGATCGAGTAGCTTCCGGTTTTGAGCGGGAAAGTTTCGAACGCTACAACAAAGCCGATGAAAAAACATCGACCGGCCGGAACCATTATACTGCTCGATTGCTCACGCTGTTTGAACAAATTCATATCGAGAAAACTAAGAGTCCAAAGAAGAAAGGCGATCTTTTATGGCGCTATCCTTTGGAATCTATGCGACCATCATCCATGTTTCCCATGCCTTCCTCAGACTGTGAGGGGAATGACAACCGCAACGCTCAGCATGAATACAGGAAGCTATGGGAGGCCTTTGTGTCGAGTTTGGAGGATATTCCCTCATCGCATCGCAAGCAGTGGCCTTTGTGGCTGGATCATTTCGATTCGCTCTGGTTGACCTTTACACATGCGATTCCTTCGGCTACGGCTGGCGGCGCAAAACCCGATGTGTCTCTCTACGATCATTCTCGTACTACGGCGGCTTTGGCCGTCGCGCTCTGGCGTTGGCATGAGGAGAAAGATCGTTGTGACGACCACGCGAGTATGGCGTTGAAGGATCGCTCCGATTGGGATGAGAAGAAGTTTCTGCTGATTATGGGGGATTTTTTCGGGATTCAGGACTTCATTTTGGCGGCTGGTGGTGAGTCCAGGAAAAAAGCGGCCAAGTTGTTGCGTGGGCGCTCATTTCAGGTGTCACTTCTAACCGAGTGCGCTTCGCTGAAAATCCTGGATACGCTTGGGCTGCCGCCAACCAGTCAGGTGATCAATGCGGCGGGTAAGTTCCTGATTGTTGCGCCGAATACCGATCAGGTTGTACAACAATTGGAAAACATTCAAAGAGAGATGGATGGATGGTTTCTAACGCACACCTATGGTCAGTCCGGAATCGGCCTGAGCTGGCTAGAGGCTGCCTGTAACGATTTTGTCGGTCAGGAAAGTGGCGTGCCGCGCTTTCGGCTCTTGATTGAACGACTGTTCGCAAAGGTGGAGCGGAAAAAGTTTGCGCGTTTCAGTCTCTGTTCGAGTGATTCGGTAGAGCCTGTGATGAAGGAGTTCCTTGATTCATTCGATGCCGAATTGGGCGTATGCGCGGTTGATGGTCGCTCACCAGCGCAGGAGGAGGTGGATGGCTGTCCAATGAGCGTACTGGCTGCCGATCAGATTCGTATCGGCAAGTACCTGGCTCACAAGAGTCGGGTGCTCGTAAGCACACATGATCTTCAGCACAACACCCTGCGTCTGCCGATGCTCGGTTATTATGTGAGTTTTACGGGGGCAGAGGAGGCCAGTGGCATGTTCGGCGCGTTGGCAAAAAAGGGATCGCTTCGTAGAGCCTGGGATTTTTCATGCCCCGAATCGCCGGACCAAGTACTGTTTTCAGGCTATGCGCGCCGCAACATCAATGCGCATGTCCCTCTGATGGGCGATGCCAACGCTTGGGAAGCAGATCGCTACCGTGGTTTGGAAGAAGACAATGAATGGGATGCTCATGCCCCCAAAACCTTTGAACACCTTGCCAGAGATGATTGGTGGGTGGATGAGCAAGGGCATTGGCATGGTGCGGAAGCGTTGGCTGTGCTCAAAGGAGATGTCGATAATCTGGGGCGTATTTTCGAAAAAGGGCTTGAACGTCCGACATTTGCCAAATGGGCGTCGCTATCCCGACAGGTCAATGCTTTTTTTGCCGTACACTTGCCAGTACTTTGCAAGCAAGAGTTTCCCAACACGTATACCGTTTTTGCCGGTGGGGACGATTTTTTTCTGCTTGGTCCATGGCATAGCACAGTTCATCTGGCACGGCGGATGCGTGAGGATTTCTCTCGCTGGGTGGCTCGCAATGAAGAATTACATTTTTCTGCTGGCATCGTGATGAGCAAGCCAGGACTTCCTGTGCCGAGTCTGGGAACTATGGCCGAGGATGCACTTGAATCGTCCAAAGGGTTGGAAGGGAAAAATGCGCTTACGCTCTTCGGCGAAACAGCAAGCTGGCACGATTTCGAAGCATTGTGGAAGACCCATGAAGGCATCAGAGAATTAAGCCGGCGCTACGATTTGAGTACCGGTTACCTATACCGTCTCCAGGAGTTGGCATGGATGTCGGAAAAACTGAAATCCAGCCGACCGGATTATGAAAATGCGATTTGGCAGTCATGGTTTGCTTATCGCACCTGGCGGCTGCTGGAACGAAATAAAAGTATACGCAAAGAGCAACGCAAAGAAGCGATGGCGGAACTGACTGAGGGATTGAAGATGCCGATTGAACAGTTTGGGTCGAAGTTCCGGGTGCCGCTGTTTCTGCACTTGTATCATCAACGCTAAAGGAGGAAAACATGCCACAGGGGTTCCAACAACATCATAGGG